>NZ_JAYGHR010000019.1:0-57027 GCF_034932365.1 Limnoraphis robusta BA-68 BA1
TTGCATCGATTAGATGCTGGGTTTTTCAACTGGTTGAATACCCTGCCAGTAGAGTTATTATAGCATTAGAAAGAGCCTTATATCCCCATACCTGAAGGTAGGGGCGTGTGCGGCAATTTTTGGTAAAGTTCACACTTATATTCAAGTTGTCTTCTGAACTCGTAAAAGCCCATATCGCCGATAGCTTTAGCTAACTTATGATTCGCCATCATACCTGATACGTTGAGATCTTCAATCACGATTTGGCTGTGGTTCTTAGCCAAGTATGTGGTGAGCTTGTGCAACGTATCTTTGCGAATATTAGCGATTTTCTGATGCAGCTTGGCTATCTTGAGAGTAGCTCTTTGAGCGTTGGCAGAACCTTTGACTTTTCGACGGTTTAACCATTGCAAGCGAGAAAGTTTTGATTCTAGCTTGCGATATGACTTTGCGCCATCAAACACCTCTGAGGTTGATAAAGTAGCCAGAGATTTAACCCCTAAATCAACCCCGACAACATCAATAAATTTGGGCGTTGGCATCGGTTCAACTTCAAAGCTGAAGCTGACAAACCATCGATCTGCCGTTCGGGACACAGTTACAGACTTGGGCTTAACATGATCGCTTATACGCTCAAAAGTTCTCACCCAACCAATGCGAGGAAGTTTAACTTTAAAAGAGTCTAGTTTGATTGAACCGTCAAGAGTAAAGCTATCGCCTCTCCCTTTCTTCTTAAAACGGGGTTGTTTTGAGACTTTTTTAAAACATCGTTTCCAGGCGATCGCCAGGCTTCTCAGTGCATTTTGGGGAGCCGATTTAGATGATTCGTAATACCAGGGGTTTTCGGGTTTTACCAACGCCACCAACCACTTATTTGACATACTCCCCATTTCTAAAGAAAGGGGATTCTCCAAGCAAGAGCGGATTTGGATTACTGGTTCATTGACAACCCTTACAGCATACTGGTTTCCCAATCAACTCCAGAGGGGTGAGTCTCCCCAGTCGTTCATCCCATTTCAGAGATAGTTTCGGTATGCCCTACCGTACTTGAGAAAAAATGCTTTATTCTCTGTACTTGGTGCTTTAAGGTTTTATATGGCCAAAGCATTTCTTGCAAGAACCCCATACCTTAAGTTTTCAAGGTTCATTGCATCCATTAGATGCTGGGTTTTTAGACTGGTTGAATACCCTGCCAGTAGAGTTATTATAGCATTTTTCCTGGCCTTATATCCCCATACCTAAAAGGTAGGGGCGTGTGCGGCAATTTTTGGTAAATCAATTCCGGTGGGAAATTTAATCTTTTTATTCGGGTTGGCTTTGTTGTGTTCGAGAATACCCAAGGTAATACTTAACCCCCAATTCCAAGCATGGCGTGCGGTTCCGGCGTGACGGATAAATGCCGTTTGCTGTTTATTGTTGGGATTAATCTCGGTCTTAAATGCGATTCTCATTTAAAGGATTCAGCAACGTCTCTCAACTCTTTCATCAGATTCTTGTTCTTGTGACTTCTTGACCCATAAAGTCTAGCGGAAAAAACGGTGATTATTTCTAGAACATCCTCGAAAGCAGGATTTTTGACGGGCCGATCAGGGGCTATAGACGGTTTGTGCCATTTTAGTCGCCACTTTACCGAGATTAGACCCCATACAGAGACTTCTGTGAAGTCCCTGTTCGTTCGTTGAAATGGGCTTTCGTTTATCGTTTCGAGTATTGAGGAGCTTTACGGGCTTTGCGTAACCCATACTTTTTCCGTTCTTTAGCACGGGGGTCACGAGTTAAATATCCCTCAATTTTCAAAGGATGACGATTATCAGGACTCAGTTCACACAAGGCTCGAGCTACCCCTAAACGGATAGACTCAGCTTGACCCGTTAGACCTCCCCCTTTGACATTAACGAGAATGTCATAATCGGTTTCTAAGCCCAGAGTTTCTAGAGGGGCTTTAGCAGAGGAGACATAACTAGCATTAAATTGGAGATAGGATTCACCATCTCGACCATTAATCAACAGTTGTCCTGTGCCTGGAACTAGGCGAACTCGGGCGATTGAAGATTTCCGACGACCCGTACCCCAATAAACGGCGCGATCAGTATCAGTTACTTGCATTATTGATCTCCTGTGGGAATGGTGTTAATGGTAAGGACTTCAGGCTGTTGAGCGGTGTGGGGATGATTCGGGCCGGGGTAGACTTTCAGCTTTGTAAACAGTTGTCGTCCCAGGGCATTTTTCGGCAACATTCCCTTAACGGCTTGTTCGATAATTCGTTCAGGAATACGACCTTGCAAATGTTCAAAGGTTTCCATCTTCATACCGCCCGGTCTACCCGAATGACGGCGATAAAGTTTTTGGGAGCTTTTTTTGCCAGTCACTTGAACTTTTTCGGCATTAACAACAATTACAAAATCTCCCGTATCCATATGGGGAGTATAGGTCGGCTTTTTCTTGCCCCGAATAATGCTGGCAATTTCAGTCGCTAGGCGACCCAGCCGTTGATCGGCCGCATCAACCACATACCATTTTCGCTCAATTGAGTCTTCGGTAGGAAGGTAAGTTTTAATGGTCATTGTTCGCTATCCTTTAGCTTACGGACATTAAGTTATCATCAGATCAACTATTGACAACAGAGCAATAGTCATAGGCAATTAGATCAAGTCACTTCAGGGAGCTTAGGAGAAATGAGTCCTGGAGAAAGAGGCGGGAGTAGAACCCAGTACCCACTCTGGATAGGTATCAAACCAGACATCCGGCTCGAAGGGAAAGTCAGGATAGCCGACTCGTAGTAGACAAAGACCCTGAGCTGGAGCCGAATATTTAACGAGATCTCGGCGTTCGTGAACCCAGATCTCGGTAAAGTTTTCCAGCGATCGCCCCAGGGAGCCGACTTCGACCAATAATCCCACCAGCAGCCGCATCATCCCGTATAAAAAACCACTGGCTTGTACTTCAATCCGAATAAACGGCCCTTGTCGCTGACAGGAGACTTCCTGCACCTCCACCCAGGCGTGAGGGCGACGGGTGCCAGCGCGTTGGAAAGCACTGAGATGATGACGTCCCAGTAAGGGGTTCAATGCCGCTTGCATGAGGTTTTCATCCAAGGGGGCATGGTAATAATGCCAACTCCAGGGACGCACAAACAAATTCGGTCGCGAGTCAGTGTACAGCAGATAACGATAACGTCTCCAGAGGGCGGAGAAGCGGGCGTGCCAACGTTGGTCTACTTGAGCAGAGGCACGAATCAGAACATCTGAAGGCAAGCGATGATTGAGGATGGTTGCCCATCGATAGCCAGGAATCGGCCCCGTTGCCTCAAAATGAGCCACTTGAGCGGCAGCATGAACGCCTGCATCGGTGCGGCCAGCACCATGTAGGGTGACAGGATGATTCAGGACAGTGGCAATCGCCGTTTCTATTTCTTCCTGCACGGTTCGTCCATTGGGTTGCCGTTGCCACCCGTTAAAGTCAGTTCCCTGGTATTGAATCACTAAGGCAATGCGTTTGCGATCGCTCGTCGGCAAGTCTTGGGTTTCCCTGATTCCTTCTGATGTCGTCCGATTCATGCCTGAGTGTCTCTTGTCTTGGGTGCTGGTTTTCTCCTGAACATCTCAAGATTAAACCAGTTCAATAATCGCCATTTCTGCATTATCACCCCGACGGCGTACCGTTCTGACAACGCGGGTATATCCCCCGTTCCGCGATCCGTATCGGTCTTGAGCGGCTTCAAACAAAGCGTGTACAAGCTGTTTATCATAGATGTATCCCATTGCCGCCCGTCTGGCGGATAAGGAGCCATCTTTAGCCAAGGTAATCATTTTTTCGGCTTCAGATTGTACCGCTTTGGCTCGGGTTTTGGTGGTGGTGATTCGACCATGACGAATCAATTCAGTCGCCAGCGATCGCAGTAAGGCTTTGCGCTGGTCTGCGGGTTTACCCAGTTTGGGAATACGACAACGATGACGCATAATAACTTCCGATTAACAACGTGATAACTAGCGATCTAGCAGGTCTAGTGTGATTTTTCCCAAGCGTTGCAGGGGAGCTAGCCATTTGCCTTCCCCTGCGATTGCATCCTCTCTGTCTCGGACGCTCAGGGTTTACTTGCCCTTTCTTGAGGTAAAGTAATTCCCAGGCGTTTTTGTAGGGCTTCTATCACCTCTTCGGCTGACTTTTGACCAAAGTTTTTAATTTCTAACAGGTCTTCTTGGGTATAGTCCCGTAAGTCTGCCACTGAGTTGATTTGAGCGCGTTTGAGACAGTTGTAAGCTCGCACAGAAAGCTGGAGTTCTTCGATCGGGATTTGACTGGTCGGATCGACATCATCCGTCTGATCCGTTTTAATAGATTCAAGGGTGATATCTTTGAGCGGAACAAACAAATCCACCAAGATTGTCGCGGATAGGCTTAAGGCTTCTTGAGGAGTCAGACTGCCATTCGTCCAGATCTCCATAATCAGCCGATCTTTCTCCACCGATCCCCCAATCCTCGCATCCTCAACCGTATAATTGACCTTGCGAACGGGCATGAACACGGCATCAATTTGTAGAAAATCAACCGCCGTTGTTTCATCTCGATTCCGATCTACCGCTCGATACCCCGTTCCTTTCTCGACCTGAAATTCCATTTCCAAGGTTGATCCCGGAGACAGGGTAGCGATATATTGGTTTTTGTCTACAACTTCAACCTCTGAGGGCAGGTCAAAGTGACCTGCGGTAACAGTAGCCGGCCCTTGAACCAGTAAACGACCAATTTGTCTTTGGTTAGAATAACTATTAAGGACGACTTCCTTCAAGTTCAGCAAGATTTCTAATACATCTTCTCTTACCCCTTCAATTGTGGCAAACTCATGGTTAACTCCGGCAATCCGAACGGCTGTGATTGCTGTTCCTTCTAAGTTTGACAGGAGTACCCGTCTGAGTGCGTTGCCGACAGTTGTTCCCTGACCCCGATCTAGCGGTTCCAGGACAAATTTACCGTATTGACTCCGGTCTGTATCAGTGTTTGACTCAATACACTCAATCTTAAATTGCGCCACCGATTGACCTCCCTTCTCCTTTGAACCCCGAAGTGTATTTGATTAAAAGCGAAAAATGAAAAAGGACTGACATTTTTCATTTTTCATTCGCATCCCAGCACTGTGAGTTCCTAATCAGACGCGACGCCGTTTAGGAGGACGGCAACCATTATGAGGAATGGGTGTAATGTCTCGAATCAGGGTAATTTCCAATCCCGCCCCTTGCAATGCTCGAATTGCTGTTTCTCGACCCGCACCCGGGCCACTCACCATGACTTCAATTTGTCGCATTCCTTGGTCATTGGCTCGCCGTCCGGCATTTTCAGCCGCCGTCTGAGCGGCAAAAGGAGTCCCTTTTTTAGCCCCTTTAAACCCTGTAGATCCAGCCGAAGCCCAAGAAACGACTTCACCGTTGGGATCAGTAATCGTCACGATGGTATTGTTGAAAGTCGATTGAATGTAAGCGACCCCATTGGGTACGTTCCGCTTTTGCTTTTTTGTTCCTGACTTTTTCGATGGTTTTGCCATAGTCTTTTCTCTAACATGATCTCTTTCGTATCCCTTGCCCACCAGCGAGTTTGGCAAGCTGGTGATTGGGTTCTAGCCCCTTCAACTGGATTATTTCTTGGAGCTTGCCTTTTTCTTACCCGCCACTGTGCGTCTAGCGCCCCGACGAGTTCTCGCATTAGTGCGGGTTCGCTGACCCCGTACAGGCAGACCCATGCGATGACGGCGGCCCCGATAGGTGCCAATATCCATCAGACGCTTGATGTTCATCGCTTCCCAGCGTCTGAGATCTCCTTCGACTTGATATTGTCCCTGAACCAAAGCGCGTAAGGCGGCGACTTCCGCATCGCTTAGGTCTTTAACTCGGGTATCTGGGTTGACCCCTGTTTCTGCCAAAATTTCTCGGGACCGTGATAGTCCAATTCCGTAAATGTAAGTCAGACCAATTTCAACACGTTTATCTCGTGGAAGGTCTACTCCGGCTATACGTGCCACACTTGTTTCTCCTGTGAAATACGTGATCTGAAGTTACTTGATTCGCTGATGCAGTAGAATAGCTGCATAATCTTTCACTACCGCGCTCCCCGTCTAAAAATCTTGAGGTGAGCGCAGGTTTTGCTACAACCTTCTTGGGCTAATTGCAGTTCGCTTTGGTAATGGTCGCTTCAATGAGTCGCAATTGGGGTTGAGCTGAAATCAACTCAACGGGTTTTGAGCGAGTAGAATGTTTCTGAACTGGGTCAGACTTGACTCTACATGAGTTTCTCTCAAAGAGCTGATTCAAAGTTCTCGGAGAACTAGGTCTCACTGTTCTGCTAACCTATCCTTGTCGCTGTTTGTGCTTGGGATTGGAACAAATCACCATTACTCGGCCACGACGACGGATGACGCGACACTTTTCACAAATTTTCCGCACGGATGCTCTTACTTTCATGCCGATTCTGGCAATACTACAACAAATTTATTATTATATCATTGATTGAGAAAGTTGATCCAGTATTTTTACCTTTTGCCAATCAAAAAGGCAGTGGATCAACCTCAACCTACTTCTTCTTCAGGCGATATGTAATTCTCCCTTTAGTCAGATCGTAAGGAGTTAATTCCACCTTAACGCGGTCTCCCGGTAAAATTTTGATGTAGTTGCGGCGAATCTTGCCAGAAATATGAGCTAAAACATTGAACCCATTATCAAGATCCACACGAAACATCGCATTCGGAAGAGACTCTGTGACTGTCCCTTCCATCTCAATCAAATCTTGCTTAGACAAGCTGTTGTTTCCTCAATTCAACCAAACTGCTCCTGTCACCCTTCGTTGATCTTTTTGGCAGACTAGCTCTAACCCCTAAGACACTGGCGGTCAAGATGCAATTCTTAACATATTTTATCAAAATCTTCAAATAAAGGGTGGGACTTATGTCAAGGGGAGACCGCCTTTTGCGGTTAGAGCCAAGCCTCAAGAACAATTCCACCAGGTAGATGAAGACGGGTGCCTTTTTCAACTCATTAAATTCCCACTTCCCTTTGGGGAGAGAACAAGAGACAATTAGGCTGCAACAATTGCCTTTTTCAACTCAGCCGTCACCTGATCAACGGAGAGATTGCCATTAACAATACTCAACTGATTGCGATCACGATAAAACTGAATCAAGGGTTCAGTTTGTTCGTGATAGACTTGCAAACGATGGCGAATGGTTTGTTCACAATCATCAGCCCGTCCCCGAGCCAATAAACGCTCAATCAGAACCTGATCAGGAACTTCTAAATTGATAGTATTCAGGCTTTTGTCCTGAGCATTTTCAGAAGCATTTTCAGCCTTCTGTTGCAGCACCACCTGTTCAATAAAAGTGGCTTGAGCGACATTGCGAGGAAAACCATCAAGAATCCAACCCTTTTGAGCATCCGGTTGATGGAGGCGATCTAGTACCATATCTAGAATTAATCCATCAGGAACCAAATCGCCGCGATCCATGAAGGCTTTAGCTTTTTGACCCAGATCAGTCTGTTGAGCTACATGAGTTCTCAAGATGTCTCCAGTTGAGATATGAGGAACTTGAAACAGCTCCGACACCCGTGCTGCCTGTGTCCCTTTACCTGAACCTGGAGGCCCTAAGAAAATAACTTGAACCACTATCGCTTCACCATTCCTTCATAGCGTTGAGAAATCACATAGGTTTGCACCTGTTTCGCCGTATCAATCGCCACCCCCACTAAAATCAGCAGAGAAGTAGCACCAAACCCCCGAAAAGTAGGAACCCGAGTCGCCGTTTCAACCACCGTGGGAATAATCGCGACAAACCCTAAAAAGATCGCCCCCAAAAAGGTCAATCGATTCAGAACCCGCTCAATATATTCAGTCGTGGCTTTACCCGGACGAATCCCCGGAATCGAAGCGCCCATTTTCTTCAAGTTCTGAGCCATGTCTACAGGTTGCAAAATCAGCGACGCATAGAAATAGCTAAAGAACAAAATGAGCGTCAAATAGAAAGCGGCATATAGCCAAGGCGTTGGCCCGTTCGGACTGAGAGCCGTAGCGACTTGAACTAAAATCGGATTGTTGGTAAATTGCGATAGGGATGCAGGTAAAATCAGAACAGCCGAAGCAAAAATGATCGGCATCACCCCACCCTGATTCAGTCGCAACGGCAGATAACTGGTTTTTTCCCGATAAAGTTTACGACCGACCTGACGACGTGCCGAAACAATTGGAATTCGCCGTGTTCCTTCTTGAACAAAGACAATTCCGACGATCATCGCCAAGAAAATCAGCAACAGGATAATCACCCGACCGACAATGGCGCGATCGCCACTTTGAGCCAACTCAATCGTATTTCCCAGAGAGCGGGGCAGAACCGCAACAATATTCACAAAAATCAGCAACGAAGCCCCGTTACCAATTCCTCGTTCTGTAATCAGTTCAGACACCCACATGACAAACATCGCCCCGGCTGATAAGGCAAGGACGACCTCTGCGGTAAACAAAGGCCCCGGATTTTCGGCAAAAGGACTGACCCACAATGCCAAACCGATACTTTGCAGAACAGACCATCCTAAAGCCACATAGCGAGTGATCTGAGAAATCTTCCGCCGTCCGGCTTCCCCTTCATTTTTCTGCAAATCTTCTAAAGTGGGTAATGCTGCCGTCATCAACTGCATGATGATCGAAGCATTAATAAAGGGTAAAATTCCTAAAGCAAAAATCCCCAGGGCTGAAAGACCACCTCCAACGAATAAATCCAAAAAGCCAATCACGGGACTGTTTTGAATATTTTCGCTAAATGCAGCGCGATCAATTCCAGGAATGGGTAAGAAAACGCCCAAACGGACTAAAATCAGTAAGCCAATCGTCACGAGGATACGACCTCGCAACCCGGCGGCTTGAGCCATCTGCATGAATGTCTCTTGTGCAGTTGGCGCTTTATCTCGACTAACGACCATGAAGGACTCCCTATGAACAAACCCAGTTGAACCTGGAGTTCTCAGTTTTGCTCTGTCTGAGTTTCCTGAGTGTCTCCATTTGTTTCACGGCTGGCATCCATCGGTTCACAGCTTCCACCTGCGGCTTCAATTTTTGAGCGAGCCGTTTGGGTAAAAGCGGCGGCTCGGACTCGAAGCGCGACATTGAGTTCTCCGTCTCCTAAGACTTTTAACGGCCCGTTATTGGCGGTTAAAATTCCGGCTTCTTGTAGAGACTCAAGCGTTACTTCTGTACCTGCGCTCAGAGATGCCAACTTTCCTACATTAATGGTAGTGTACTGTTTCCGATTAACTTGGGGAAAGCCCTTTAATTTGGGCAAACGTCGGTAGAGGGGATTTTGACCTCCTTCAAATCCCGGTCGGGTGCTACCACCGGAGCGAGATTTTTGACCGCGCATCCCTTTGCCACAACTTGCACCTTGGCCGGCTGAAATACCTCGACCCAGGCGACGGCGGCGCTTACGGGAGCCGGCTTTTGGTACGGCATCTTCTAATCTCATTGTTTTTTATCGATTGTCAATGATCAGTTTTAACTGGAGACACGTAGCTCCAACTCAGGTGATAATTTTGATTGGGAATCAAGCGGCTCAACCATAGAGCTGCTCAATGGAAATGCCCCGTTCTCGGGCAACTTCTGACAAGGTTCGCAAGCCGATGAGCGCATCAACGGCAGCACGGGCATTATTGAGAGGGTTACTGGAACCGAGTTGCTTGGCGAGGATATTCCGAACGCCTGCAAGTTCGAGAACAGTTCGGACTGCTCCCCCTGCAATTACTCCAGTACCAGGTGCTGCGGGTCGAATTAGCACTTTGGCACCGCCACCTTCTCCTTGAACGAGATGGGGAATGGAATAGGATTTGGTCAGAGGCACTTCAATCACGTTTTTGCGACCGTCTGCGACCCCTTTTTTCACGGCTCCAATTACATCGGCGGCTTTTCCAACCCCGACGCCCACTTGACCGCGTTCGTTACCCACAATCACAATGGCACGGAAACTGAGTTTTTTACCGCCCTTGACCACTTTCGTCACCCGACGAATCTGCACGACTCGTTCTTGCCATTCCGTTTCTTTTTCTTTGGTGCGATTTCCTTTTTTCCGACGTTGCTGTTGTTGCTGTTCTGCCATAATCGTTTATCCTTTGATCAAGTTAAGCTGTGAAATGGCGATCTTAGAAGTCTAAACCTGCTTCTCGGGCTGCATCGGCTAGAGCTTTAACTCGTCCGTGATACAAATAGCCGCCTCGATCAAAAACAACTTTGCTGATGCCTTTGGAGAGTAAACGTTGGGCGACAAGCTGTCCGACTTGCACAGATGCTTCACAGGTTCCTCCAGTTTCCATCTGAGTTTTGAAATCGGGATCGAGACTAGAGGCAGCCGCCAGGGTATGATGCTGAGTATCATCAATCACCTGAGCATAGATATGTTTGTGAGAGCGAAACACAGCCAGCCGAGGTCGTTCGGGAGTGCCAAATACTTGGCGTCGGACACGACGATGGCGACGAAGGCGTGATTCTTGTCGAGTCTGTTTCATAGTCTATTTTTTCTTACCTGTTTTACCTGCTTTGCGTCTGACTAATTCTCCGGCATAGCGAATGCCTTTGCCTTTGTAGGGTTCAGGGGGACGAACAGCCCGAATTTGAGCGGCTACATTCCCGACAATTTCTTTATCGATGCCGCTAACAATCACGTTGGTGTTGTTTTCAACCGCTACGGTGATGCCTTGCGGGGGATTCATCTCAACAGGTTTACTGTAGCCAACATTGAGAATCAAATTTCTTCCTTGAACTTGCGCCCGATACCCCACGCCTTGAATTTCTAGGCGTTTTTCAAAGCCTTTGGAGACACCATCAACCATATTGGCAACGAGAGTTCGACATAATCCATGTCGTTGACGAGCCACACGAGACTCATCACGCCGTTTAACGAGTAAGGCTTCACCCTCTTGTTCGAGTAGGACTTGAGCGGGTAAAACCCGAGTCAGTTCTCCTTTAGGGCCTTTGACGGTAATTTGTTGTCCCTCAATGGTTAAGGTAACTTTTTGGGGAATCGGAATTGGGCGTTTACCAATTCTAGACATAATGCTTTTGTCAGTTGTGAGTTGTCAATTTTTGTGAGTTAAAAAGCCATTCGTCGAGAGGGTTTAAACCTTCGGCTCTGCTAACTAACTCGACTTACCAAATGTAACAAAGCACTTCTCCACCGATGCCTTGACTACGGGCTTCTCTGTCGGTCATCACTCCCCGAGAGGTGGAGATAATTGCAATGCCAATCCCACCTAAAACTCGTGGGAGTTCTTTCCGATTGCTATAGACTCTCAAACCAGGTCGGCTGACACGCTTGAGCTTTTTGATAATCGGGGTGCGAGTTTTAGGATTGTACTTCAAAGACAGGACGAGAGATCTTTTAATTCCTTCTCCTGTTTCTTCAAACTCTCCAATGAAGCCTTCCTCGCGAAGCACTCGGGCGATGCTGCGCGTCATTTTGGTCGAGGGAATTTGTGTGGTTTGATGCCGCGCCAAGCAAGAGTTGCGAATGCGCGTCAACATATCTGAAATGGTATCGTTTGTTGCCATAGTTGTCTCGTTATTAGAAACGGATATTGACGAATGAAGAACGGATGCGCGTTGACTCAAGGCCGCATAGACTGATGACAAGGGTAAAAAGTGAATCCGTTTTTCTACTGACTATCCGTTGTAAATCTGATAGCCTTAGTTTTCCCGGAAGGGCATTCCCATTTCTTTGAGTAAAGCCCGTCCTTCTTCGTCAGACTGAGCGGTGGTAATAATTGAAATATCTAAACCCCGGATTTGATCGATGCTGTCGTATTCGATTTCCGGGAAAATGAGCTGTTCTCGAACGCCCAAACTATAATTTCCTCTCCCATCGAAGCTTTTGGGGCTAATGCCGCGAAAGTCTCGAATTCGAGGTAATGACAGGTGAATCAGTCGCTCTAAAAAGGAATACATCCGATCTGAGCGTAATGTCACCATCACCCCAACAGGCATCCCTTGACGAATTTTAAATCCAGCGATCGCTTTTTTCGCTCGAGTGACAACGGGTTTTTGTCCAGTGATCACGGCAATTTCATTAAGGGAGGAATCCAAGGCTTTGGCATTCTGTGAAGCTTCTCCCAAGCCTCGATTTAGGGTAATTTTAACGAGCTTGGGAACTTGATGGATATTTTGATATCCAAATTGCTCCATCAGTTTGGGAACAACTTTTTCGAGATACTGAGTCTTGATTTGAGTAGCGGTCATAGTGTTTTGCTCCTTTTTAATCCCTGGGCTTGGTCAGGGAAGGTTTAATTGAGAGATTAGAATAAATTTCTCCGAGTTCCTGTCGAGAAATTAATCGATGATTTCTCCAGTTTTTTTGAGCATTCGCACTTTTCTACCTTCTTCAGTGAAGGTATAACTAATGCGACTCGCCACTTTTTCTTTGGTGGAATAAAGCATGACGTTTGAGCTATGAATCGGAGCTTCAAAGGTAATAATTTTACCGGATTCTCCTTCTTGTTGAGGCTTTACGTGTTTGGTGCGAATATTAACATCCTTAACCACAACCTTGCTCAACTTCGGGATTGCTCGGATCACTTCTCCAACTTTACCCTTATCTTTTCCGGCGATAATTTGCACCGTATCGCCTTTTTTAACGTGCATTTGATGACGTTCGAGTTTCTGTTGTTTTTTATAAGGCATTAGATGACCTCCGGCGCAAGAGACACAATTTTCATGTAATTTTTCTCCCGCAGTTCCCGAGCAATCGGGCCAAATACGCGGGTTCCTTTGGGATTGCCTTCTGGGTTAATAATCACGGCTGCATTATCGTCAAAGCGGATACTCATCCCACTGTCACGGCGTAGACTATGACGAGTTCTGACAACAACGGCTCTAACGACATCAGAGCGTTTAACAGCCATGTTCGGAATCGCATCTTTAACCACTGCAATAATCTCATCGCCGATCCGGGCATAGCGACGATTACCCCCTCCCAGGATGCGGATACACATTAATTTACGCGCTCCGCTATTATCAGCAACATTAAGAATAGTCTGTGGTTGAATCATGACACTTCATGGATAGTTTAGAGGTGAATTTTCACTGAATTTCTGAGCGGGTTTGCTGAAAATTACTCAGCTTTGCCACTTAGAATTTCAATCACATTCCAACGTTTCGTTTTACTCAGGGGGCGAGTTTCTTGAATGCGGACTCTATCCCCTTCTTTACATTGATTGTCTTCGTCGTGAGCGTTATAGTGCTTCGTTTTCACAACAATTTTTCCATACTTGGGATGGGGCGAGCGGTTTTCTACAGCCACCACCACAGTTTTCTGCATTTTGTTGCTGATCACTAAGCCAACTCGTTCTTTAATTGCCATAGTTTAGTTTGCCGCGATAGTTCGTAAAACTCAAAAGAATTGGTGCTAATTCGACTGTCTACACAGGGCGATCGCTTAAGCTGATACGGGTTCATCGGTCGTGCTAGCCGAGGCTGTTTTTTCTGCTTCTGCCTGCTGTTGTCGCTCCCGTTCAACCGTTAGCAATTGAGCCAATTCATGTTGAGCGTGTTTGAACTCATGAGGCTTTTCTAAACGTCCTGTTGCTTTGAGCAAACGCAGATTAGCCAGATTTTTTTTGAGTTCTATAATTCGGTTAGACAGTTGCTCATCATTTAACTGTCTTGCTTCTTTAACCTTCGGAAAAGACATAACTTGATCCTTAACCTTCGATGTATCCTTTACCCTGTCCCTTTACTCTTCGGAGGTTTCCTCCTGTTTTTGCTGCATAATAAACTTGGTCTTAATCGGTAATTTAAAAGCAGCTAAACGCATGGCTTCCCGGGCGATTTCTTCAGAAACCCCATCCAGTTCAAACATGATCCGTCCGGGCTTAACCACAGCCACCCAATATTCGGGAGCGCCTTTACCGGAACCCATCCGAGTTTCCGCCGGACGCATGGTAATCGGTTTGTCTGGAAAAATCCGAATCCAAATTTTTCCACCCCGACGAATATAACGAGTCATCGCCCGACGTGCGGCTTCGATTTGACGTGCGGTAATCCAGGAGGGTTCGAGAGCTTGCAAGCCATATTCCCCGAAAGTCAGGGTACTTCCTCGGGTCGCTAGACCTCTCATCCGGCCCCGTTGTTGTTTGCGGAATTTTGTTCTTTTGGGACTTAACATCGGTGGTTGATAGTGAGTTGTTGGCTATCTGTCCAAGGTGAAAAGCCATGATTTGCGGCTTTTCTATCCTTTATTCAGAGCGATCATCATATTTTTGACGTCGCGGTTGTTTGCGTTTAGGTTGACCGGCATTGGCGTTTGATGTCTCTTCTTGTCCAGGGATAATTTCGCCTTTGAACACCCACACCTTAATGCCGAGAATGCCATAGATCGTCAAAGCCGTGCAGTAAGCGTAGTCAATATCAGCCCGTAGGGTATGCAGAGGCACTCGACCTTCGCGAGTCCACTCTGTCCGCGCAATTTCAGCCCCGTTGAGACGACCACTAACTTGAACTTTAATGCCTTCAATCCCTGCTTTTTGCGCTCGGGTAATGGCTTGACGAACCACCCGACGGAAGGACACCCGTTTTTCGAGCTGTTGAGCGATGTATTCGGCGATCAACCGAGCATCCGCATCGACTCGGGCGACTTCTACAACGTTGATGCGAATTTGACGATTACTGCCCAGTTCTTTTTGTAAACCGACTCGCAGAGATTCAATCCCCGTACCGCCTCGGCCAACGACTACCCCGGGTCGAGCGGTCATCACTTCTAAGTCGATTTGATCGGCTTTGCGCTCTATCCGTACATCCGAAATGCCTGCATTATTAAGGTTTTTTTGAATGTATTGGCGGATTTTATAGTCTTCCTGCAAGAGTTCGGGATAATGTTTAGCATCAGCGAACCATCTGGATTTGTGTTCTTGGGTGATTCCTAAACGAAAACCGACTGGATTAATTTTTTGTCCCATAGCGAATTAAGTTATGAAATGGGTTAACGATTCATCATTGGATTGAAAGGTACAAGATTGAATGGGCGTAAGGGTGCAACTCGTGCATTTTGATCTAGCTGTCAACTTCAGGGGCGACAGCCACCGTAATATGACAAGTGGGTTTGCGAATTTGGTATGCTCGACCTTGAGCGCGAGGCCGATAGCGTTTTAAACTCGGCCCTTGATCCGCAAAAGCCTGAGAAACAACGAGGGTGGCTGGATCTAAGCCCTGATTGTGTTCGGCATTGGCAACGGCAGAACGCAAAACCTTGAGAATCGGCTGACAAGCCCGATAAGGCATAAATTCTAAAATGATCAACGCCTCTCGATAGGAGCGTCCCCGAATTTGGTCGAGGACTCGTCGTACTTTGTGAGGCGACATCCGGATATAGCGAGCGATCGCTTTAATTTCTGTGCTAGTGTCTACAGGCATTATTGTTTCCTCGATCCCTTAGATGTGGAGATGGCGCTCTAAACGCCTTTCCCCGTCAATGACTTCGGGGAGTGATTTCACCCTATCGGCGAGCCTTTTTGTCGCCTCCAGCATGGCTGCGATAAGTCCGAGTGGGGGCAAATTCACCTAACTTATGTCCCACCATTTGCTCTGTGACAAACACAGGAACGTGTTGGCGGCCATTATGAACGGCGATGGTGTGACCTACCATCAGAGGCAAAATGGTCGAAGCTCGTGACCAGGTTTTGATCACTTCTTTTCCTTTTTTGCCACTGGCATCCAAGGCGGCGACTTTTTTGAGTAAATGATCGGCGACAAATGGGCCTTTCTTCAGTGAACGAGACATAATGACAGCTCTATGGGTTTAATGTACAGCGTTCAAAATTGCACGCGATTTCCCCAAGGGGATTAACTTTGACGACCACCTTTACCGCGCTTGGAAGACTTCCGACGACGACGCACAATTAAGGCTGTGCTGCGTTTTTTGGCGTTCCGGGTTTTCATCCCTAAAGCGGGCTTACCCCAAGGCGTACAGGGGCCACTGCGACCGATGGGAGCGCGTCCTTCTCCACCACCATGCGGGTGATCGACAGGGTTCATAACGCTACCCCGAACGGTAGGTCTTTTTCCTTTCCAACGGTTACGACCGGCTTTACCGATACTGACGTTGCGAGCTTCGATGTTCCCGACTTGTCCGATGGTGGCATAGCAACGAGCCGAGACTTTGCGCTGTTCTCCAGAGGGCAGTTTCAGGGTGACATATTCCCCTTCTTTTGCCATGAGTTGAGCGGTTGCGCCTGCGGAGCGAACCATTTGTCCGCCTTTACCGGGAACTAATTCGATGTTGTGAATATCGGTTCCTAACGGAATTCTCGATAAGGGTAAAGCGTTACCGACTTCAATGGCTGAATCTGGCCCTGAAACAATCACGGTGCCGACTTTTAAGCCAAGCGGATGCAAAATGTATCGCTTTTCGCCGTCGATATAGTGCAGCAAAGCGATACGGGCGTTGCGGTTAGGGTCGTATTCGATTTGAGCGACTTTGGCCGGGATATTGTGTTTATCGCGGCGAAAATCGATGATCCGGTAGAGTTTTTTATGTCCTCCACCCCGATGACGACAGGTAATTACACCTCGGTTATTGCGTCCCTTATGGCGATGTTTGGATGCGATTAGGGAGCGTTCGGGTTCGGTGTGTGTAATTTCAGCAAAGTCTGAAACTGAATGCTGTCGGGTACTTGGGGTATAGGGTCGATATGAACGAATTCCCATAATTGGCCCTCTTTTTTAATCTGCAAAAAACAGTCCTAAATGATCAATTTCCCTTAAACTTCTGGGAATAGAACTTTTCTTAAGGGTTCTCCATCCTCTAGGGTGACAATGGCTCGTTTATAACGAGATTTGTATCCGATAAATTTGCCGACTCTACGCCGTTTTCGGGGAGGATTATGAGTATTGACGCTTAGGACTTTCACGGAGAACAGGAGTTCTATCGCGTCTTTAATTGTGGGCTTACTCGCTCGGGGATCGACATCAAAGGTGAACTGGTTTAGCTCCATTAGGATGGTCGCTTTTTCGGTCACGATGGGTCGTTTCACCACATCAGCGAGATCGCGGGTCTGATATTCAGTCACCGTAAACCTCCTGGATTTTCTCAAGAGCTGCGGGTGTGGTCACAATGTAGTCGGCGTTGAGGATGTCATAGACATTGATACTATCGGCTAGACAAATTCTCATCCGAGCAATGTTGCGTCCTGAAAGATAAACGTTTTCTTGTTTTTCGGGAAGAACTAACAACACTTTAGATTCCGCACCGACTCCCCAACGACTCATCGCAGCCACTAGGTCTTTGGTTTTCGGACGGGGAAGTTGTTCGACAAATTCTTCAACGACTACGATATCTGCTGTGCGACTTTGCAAAGCTGTCCGTAAAGCCAGACGTCTTTCTTTGCGGTTCATTTTTTGGGAGTAGTCCCGAGGTTTTGGCCCAAAAATGACACCGCCTCCCCGCCACAAGGGAGAACGAATTGACCCGGCTCTGGCTCGACCTGTGCCTTTTTGTCTCCAGGGCTTGCGTCCGCCGCCTCGGACTTCTGAGCGGGTTTTGGCGCTAGCTGTCCCTTGACGGGCGTTGTTCATCTGTCGCACTAAGGCTCGATGAACGATGTGGGAGGCGTTTGCTTCTTTGGCAACTTTCAGGTCTAGGTTGGCTTGTCCAACTTCAACGCCTTCCCAGTTGCGTACAACACAATCAACCATGTTTCTCTCCTCTCTATTTCCGCCCTACTAGGTTGGTTGGGGTGATATTGAGTAAACCGCCTGGTTTTCCGGGAACTGCTCCTTTGATCAGCAGTAAGTTGCGTTCGAGATCGATCCGCACTATGGTCAGTTTGCGGGTGGTTATTTGTTTTCCGCCATAACGTCCAGCCATCTTTTTACCCGGATAAACGCGACCTGGGGTGGTTCCAGGGCCAATCGAACCCGGTTGACGGTGGTTTTTTGAACCGTGAGCCATTGGCCCTCGCTTGAAGTTATGTCGTTTTTGAAAACCCGCAAAACCCCGGCCCATGCTGATTCCGCTTACATCGACGATCTGACCGGGTTCAAACAGATCGGCTTTGAGTTCCTGACCGAGTTCGTAGCTACTGGTATCTTCTAAACGATACTCTCGCAGATGACGAACCAGCCGTCCTCCTGACTTAACCAGGTGTCCCTGTTCGGCATTACTGAGATATTTGTTAACCTCTTTGCCGGGGGATCTGACGGTGTTTAATTTGCGGGTTTTGTCTTTTACTTCCCCGTAACCGAGCTGGATGGCGGTGTAGCCATCGGTGGGTTCGGTCTTAATCTGGGTGATAATGCACGGCCCTGCTTGAATGACCGTCACCGGAATGGCTATCCCGGTTTCGGCTTCAAACACTTGGGTCATGCCGAGTTTTGTGCCAAGGATACCTATAGACACTTCAACTAGCCTCTCTACTCTAATTCCGAACTTTGTTGAGTGGTTCTCCCGTCAAATTGGGTCGGGTTGAGGGGAGTCTTTAAGGGTCTCCGACCAGACAGCCTGCTTTTTTAGGTTCGACGATCAACTTGCTTTGTGCTAACACTCTGTCTAACTTGATCGTCTCAGCAGGTTTTTTTGTAATTTGTTTGCCGCAGGAACGCTCCAGTTGCTCATCCAAGCCACCGTTTGTCCAACGGCTATAATGGATTTTTGCTTTATTGGGTTTGCTGAGGATTACTTCTGAAAATCTCGTTGACCGAGTTCCAGATCCTCACCTTTTGGGATGTTCAGACACGCGAAAAACTTTTCCTACTCAAACTGTAGGATAAAGAGTCGGCTACCTGACACGGCTTTAAGCTATCAACTTGTTTAAGCTGCTCTGTTACCGAAGAATTTCCTCGATACCGAATCAACGTCGCTAGGACTTGAACGGTTGTTCCGCTCAGTATCCTTCATAGGAGAAGGTCAAACCCGATAATTTGCCCGGAGTCGCTGCGATTAGCTTTCACTGAGGTTCACTTTCACTTCACTGATTTGACTCAGCAAGCAACTCTTGAGAGCATGATCGATCTGACACTGTAAGCTTTCACTTAATCTGTGTTTTTGCTTCTCTGAACCTAACGGTTTTTTGACATTTGGCGACAATTTTTTATTTTATTTGAAAATTGGAAGTTTGTCAAGCTTTATCTGGAATTTTTTCCCAGGGTTTTTCCAATTTCGCAAAGGGGCTGAACCTTAACCCTATAATATCTATGAATTGAGCGCAGAAATTCGTAATTTTACTATGGCATTAATCACAACGGGCCGTAAACTGATTCGAGACTTAGAAACTCAGGGTTCCTTGGCTTTGTACGTTCCTTTAGAGGGGGGTATGGAGGGACGCTACCATCGTCGCTTACGGGCTGCGGGTTATACAACCTACAGCTTATCAGCCCGAGGCTTAGGGGATTTATCTGCCTATTTAACGGGAGTGCATGGGGTACGCCCGCCTCACTTGGGAAAGAAAAGTAGCGGTAATGAAGCGGCGGTCGGTAATGTTTATTATGTTCCTCCTCTGATTAACTATCAACTCGAACACCTCCCTTCTAACTCAAAGGGATTAGTATTGTGGCTGATAGAAGGTTTTGTTTTGTCGAGTCAAGAAATTGAATTTCTGACTCAATTATCGACTCTTGAACCACGAGTAAAGATCGTAATTGAGATGGGAGGGGATCGCGTTTTTCGTTGGCAGCCTCTCAAAGAAGTTTTAGCTGCTGCTTAGACCAGGGAACTGGGGACTGTTTTTACAGTGACCAGTTACTAGCAATGTTAATAACTGTAAACTGTAAAAACTCCCCATCCCCCATATCCTCATATTTTCATCTTTTCTTGCCTTTTTCCGACTAGCTGTAGCGTTGATAACGTGTGATTAATGCTACCCGTAGAGTCCCGAGGACTGGGGAGCTAGAAATCGATCTAAATCTGATCAAGCTTGGGAGCAACTGCACTTCAGTTTTCTGCTGGGGTGTATGACGAATTTGAGCGGGAGTATGTCACCATATTAATTGTGACAATGAACAGTTCCCCCCTCCAATCCTTGCAAAACGGCAACTGGTTCAAACTGATTTGCGGAGCCAGTTACCAACATTTGCCTGCGGTTCGCAACCTCACCCTTGCTTATACCCTCGCAGGTGTAGACTGTATTGACGTTGCGGCCGATCCAGCCGTGATTGCTGCGGCTCAAGAGGCAATGGCAACAGCCGAACATTGGGTGAAGTTAGCCCAAAAGCAAGGGTTTAGATCGATCCATAAACCTTGGCTGATGGTCAGCTTCAACGACGGAGAAGATCCCCATTTTCGCAAAGCCGAGTTTGACTCCACGGCTTGTCCGGCGGATTGTTGGCGACCCTGCGAAAAGGTTTGTCCGGCGGGTGCGATCGCCTTTAACGATCAAGCTGAAGCATCCGAGGGCGGTGTTATCGATCCGCTTTGCTATGGCTGCGGTCGGTGCATCCCCATTTGTCCCAGTCAGATCATCTGGACTCGCTCCTATGTATCAACTCCAGAAAACATTGCACCCTTAGTGCTATCAACTGGAGTAGATGCCATTGAGATTCATACACAGGTCGGCAGAGTCTCTGATTTTAGACGACTTTGGTACAGTGTGCAACCCTGGATCGGTCAACTCAAACTGGTTGCCATTAGTTGTCCTGATGGTCGGGATCTGATTGACTATTTGTGGACGCTGTATGAGATCATCTCTCCTTTGCCTTGTCCACTGATCTGGCAAACCGACGGTAGACCGATGAGTGGGGATATCGGGGCGGGAACGACCACAGCTAGTATCAAACTGGGTGAAAAAGTGTGTTCGGCGAACTTGCCGGGATATGTGCAGCTAGCGGGTGGTACCAACCATTCTACAGTTGCCAAACTGAAATCTATTGGGTTACTCGCACAGCAACAGCAAAACCAACCCCAAAGCGGGGAAGGTGGGGCTGTGTTGATGAACCCTCAAGCCTCTAAAAAAACTGTGGCGGGTGTAGCCTATGGCAGCTATGCCCGTGTTTTGTTGTCACCGCTTTTAGAAAAACTAGAATCAAAATATACCCCTGAACCTGGGTCAACCCCAAAACATAATCTGGGGTTAACAACGATCGCTCAACCCAAAGCGCTCACCCAACTGGAAACCCACCCAGATCTGCTTTGGCAAGCGGTGAGCCTAGCTTATTCCCTCGTTGCCCAACTCAAGGGATTTTAGTCAGCCGAAAGGGGTTAATCGTTCGGAACCGAAGCAATGTTATCCCGGCTATTCCACTCCCGTTTAACCCCAAAAACTCGCCCCTGACCATAGGTTTGAAAACGTCACTGTTGGAAGTATGCAGATTACAGACGACCTTAATAGATTGCTTAATATTGTTCCCAAGGAAATTCGACGGAATGTGGAATTACACCCCCAACGCGATAGTCTCATTGAGATTGTCTTAGATTTGGGTCGTCATCCCGAAGCTCGTTTTCCATTAGGAGCGGAGTATATCTCTCAAACGCCAGTTTCTTGGGAAGACCTAGATCATTGTATTTCTCAAATTGGAGAATTTAGCGGTGACAACCGCGCGGGTATCGAGCGCACCTTGCATCGGATCAGTGCCATTCGCAACCGCACAGGCAAAGTGATCGGCCTCACCTGTCGGGTGGGTCGAGCGGTGTTTGGCAAGATTGGCATGATTCGGGATTTAGTGGAAACGGGTCAGTCCATTTTAATGCTAGGTCGTCCGGGGGTCGGTAAAACCACAGCGCTGCGGGAAATTGCCCGGGTGCTGGCCGATGAATTATCCAAACGGGTCGTCATTATTGATACGTCGAATGAAATTGCAGGTGATGGGGATATTCCTCATCCGGCGATTGGTCGCGCTCGTCGGATGCAAGTGGCTCGTCCTGAACTGCAACATCAAGTGATGATCGAGGCGGTGGAAAACCATATGCCGGAAGTGATTGTGATTGATGAAATTGGGACGGAATTGGAGGCTCTAGCGGCTCGAACCATTGCTGAACGTGGGGTACAACTGATTGGGACGGCTCACGGGAATCGGATTGAAAACTTGATGAAAAATCCGACTCTCGCTGACTTAATTGGGGGCATCCAAGCAGTGACGTTGGGGGATGACGAGGCACGGCGGCGAGGCTCTCAAAAAACGGTGTTGGAACGCAAGGCGCCTCCGACGTTTGAGATTGCCATTGAGATGCTAGAACGCGATCGCTGGGTGGTGCATGAGAGTGTTTCGGATACGATTGATAGCTTGTTGCGGGGAATGCAACCGATTCAGCAAGTGCGAACGATGAATGAGGCCGGAGAGGTGACACAGGTTGAGGAACGTTATAGCAGCGCCTCGTCTAATAGTTCTCCTGGCACGCTCAGTCCGCAAGTGATGAAAAGTGTTGAAATTTCGGCTCCGGGGCTTACTGGCTTACGGGGTTCGGGTAAGATGATCCCGATTCCACCTCCGAAGCCGATACCGGAAAACAAGTATTTTGAGCAGTTGCTGGATGCTTCTTTTTCGACGGGGTTAAGGGGGATTGTCGGTAATGGTGAACATCCGACAGTCGGCCCGAATGGGGAGGATCTGCCTTTGCACGTCTATCCTTATGGGATTGCTCGTCATCAGCTTGATCAAGTGATTCGTAGTTTACAGTTGCCTGTGGCTTTGACGAAGGATATTGACAGTGCTGATGTGGTTTTGGCGTTGCGATCGCATATTCGCAATCAGTCTAAACTGCGGCATATGGCAAAAACTCGTCAAGTTCCGATTCATGCGGTGAAGTCCGGGAGTGCGCCCCAGGTGGCTCGGGCGTTGCGACGGTTGCTGAATATGGAAGATCCAAATTCGCCGGAAATTCCAGATCTGACGTTGTTTGCGACCAGTGGATCGGAAGATGAGATTGAAGCGCTCGAAGAAGCTCGTTTGGCGGTTGAACAGATTGTGATTCCGAAAGGACAACCTGTGGAACTGCTGCCGCGATCGCCGCAGGTGAGGAAAATGCAGCATGAGTTGGTGGAACATTATCGCTTAAAATCGAACAGTTTTGGTGAAGAACCGAACCGTCGGTTGCGAATTTATCCAGCCTAGTTACGATTGAGTGAGTTTCGATCAACTTAGTCTTAAAAACTCATAATTGAGAGGGAGGGATGATGTAGGGAGTGAGTATCTCCTCGATTTTCCCTCCCGCTCCGATGTTGGGGTAAGTAGAGGAGGTTTCCGTTACTCCTATACTCTAAAACCCCAAACCCTAAACCCTAAACCCTAAAGTTACTTGTTACCTAGTAAGGTCTTTCGTTGTACTCACCGTTGGGAAAATTGCCTTCTCAAATGGATCAGATTTTAATTGAATGCTTTGCTCAACTGGTTTCGACTTCATACGGTTTACAAATTAGACCGCTAGATTATTCTGGATTTTCTCAGAAAATTTTAACGCGAGTTCGAGAGCTGAGATTCTCTAATGCTGAAGATTATTACAACTTCTTAAAGAGTGAGACGCCCGCCAGCCAGAAAGAATGGCTTCGCCTGATTCCTTTGCTGACGACACCCGAAAGTTATTTTTTTCGCGATCGCGGACAGTTTAAGCTGCTACAAAATGTGATTTTACCGCAGTTAATTGAACGGCAAAAAACGGTCAGAAATTTGCGGATTTGGAGTGCGGGATGTTCGACGGGAGAAGAACCTTATTCTCTCTCTCTGTTGGTTCAAAAATTGATTCCGAACTGGGAAGAATGGAATCTGCTCATTTTGGGGACAGATATTAATGAATTAGCTTTGCAAAAAGCGAGAAAAGGAGTTTATAGTGCTTGGTCATTTCGTCAGGTTGATGCTGAGATTATATCGCAGTCGTTTCTTCCTTGTACAGACGGATGGGCAATTATCCCTCAAGCGAAACAATTCGTCAAATTTATGAACTTTAATTTGCTTCAAGAGCAGCGAGTTAGAGACTTTAATTTCCAGGACTTTGATCTTATTTTATGTCGGAATGTCTTTGTCTACTTTGAAAAAGTTAGCATCTCTAAAGTTATTCATAAGTTTTATCAAGCCCTAAAACCTGGAGGATTTTTTATCACCGCCCATGCTGAACTTCAAGGTTTAGAAATTAATCCCTTTAGAGCTATTATTTTTCCTGAGTCTGTTGTTTATCAACGTCCTCTAGAACAGGGTTGTGATCATCCCGCTTCTCACTCGAACTCGAAGTTAGATCTTTCGGCTTTGTTTTTCGATCTCTCTCCCTTGAATAATCATCTCCATTTTACGCCAAGTCTTACCGCCAAGAATCAAAGTTTTCAGACGAAGTTAACTCCATTGAGTTCTTCACAAAATCCTCGAGAAAATGGTTTGAATAAACGGGGAAAGATAGAAGAAGCAAAAGAACTTTATCATCAAAAAAAGTACGCTGAAGCGATCCAAAAAGTTCAGGAATTTATCAGCCAGACTTCACCAACTTTTGAAGCCTATTATTTGTTAGGGAAAATTTATGCGAATTTAGGTCAATATCAAGAAGCAATAGAGTATTGCCAAAAAGCAATAGCTGTCGATTCGCTCTCCGTTTTACCCTGTTATATATTATTAAATATTGCTGAAGAAACGAATAATATAGAAGAAGCAAAAAAACTAGCTAAACGAATCATTTATTTATCAGGTATTTCACCGTTATCGATTTCTGCGTATGTTAAACTTGCCTCTTTATATGAACAAGAAAACAATCCAAAAAAAGCGATAAAAACCTATAATATAGCCTTAGAACTGCTGCAAAAACTACCTTCTCAGGCTCAAGTTGAATATACAGACAATGTTACTGTTGCTGAGTTGATAGCATCTCTCAACAGTATTATTAAAAACTTAAATTAGCGTTATTTTATGGAAAAAATACCTTATCTAATTTTTAAACTAAGCAATACACTGTACGGAATTAATGCGCTAGCGGTACAAGAAATTTTCTTGCTTCCTGAAGTGATGCCGATTCCAGAAACACCCGATGAAATTGTGGGAATTATCAATCTACGGGGTCAGCTTTTAGTGATTATTGATCTCAATTATCGCTGGGGTTCTCCATCCTCTGACTATCATTTAACTGATAGTGTAATTGTGATTGAGTGTAACAACTTCAGACTGGGGCTTTTAGTCAATAAAGTTGATGAACTTCAGATGATTTCTAGCGAAGAAATATCCCGGGAATTATCGAATTTTTCAAGACAGATATATCCTCACAATAACTCAATTCATCAGTGGATTATCGGCTTCGCAAAAATAGCGGATAACTTGGTCATTTTACTGGAATTAGAAGGATTTATTGAGCAAACAAAAAGTTTATATAAATCGGATTTTTTAGCGGAAGAAATACAGAATTATTCAAGTATAAATTCAAGAAAAAACTTGCTGTTTTGTCCCAACGCAAGTTTAGAGGAACGACAGGTTTTTCAAGATCGTGCTAAAAATTTACTAAATGCGAGTGAAAGTCAAGAATTTCAGGGATTAATTCCCTTGGCTGTGATTGGATTAAATCAAGAGTATTTTGGGATACTGTTAACAACAGTTAAGGAATTTATAGAAATTCACAACATTACGCCAATTCCTTGTACCCCAGCGCATATTATTGGTAATATGAATTTACGGGGTGAGATTGTCACCTTAATTGATATTCGCAGTTTTTTAAACTTATCTATGACTCCGAGAAAAAACTTATCAAAAGCCATGATTGTCAAAGTTGAAAATATTGTTTCAGCTTTAGTGGTCGATGAAGTTTTTGATATCATTTATTTAGATTCTGTCAACATTAGAACAACTCCAACGACAGTTCGTTCCAACCAGAAT
The DNA here is from genome assembly GCF_034932365.1 of Limnoraphis robusta BA-68 BA1. Lineage (NCBI taxonomy): Bacteria > Bacillati > Cyanobacteriota > Cyanophyceae > Oscillatoriales > Sirenicapillariaceae > Limnoraphis > Limnoraphis robusta. The sequence continues at coordinate 25,750 of NZ_JAYGHR010000019.1, forward strand.
GAATTTCTTCAAGGTACAGCACCTTATCGAAATCGAATGATGAGTATTCTAGATTTAAAAAAATTTTTAACTCAGGAAGAACTTGTTGTTAATGATGAAGTCTAAAATCAATAGAGATCAAAAAATAGGGGGGATATAATCAATGTTTGGAAACTTAAAATTGAGAGGACGTTTATTATTAGGTTATACATTACCTTTTGTATTCTTTATTGGACTGGCTGGGATCGTTTACACCAATATTAGACAAGTCTCCGATATATTTGAAGAAGTAGAACGAGTACAAACTCTATTGCTTACTGTTCATAAGATGGACAAAAGTGCGATTGGAGTTGTTCAGAGTTTTCGCGGATATGTAGCCCTAAAAAATACGCAATTTTTAGAAGAATATGATAACTACTTACAACAATTTAACACTCTAGCAACTACAGTTGATCAATTAATGACTTATCCCGAACAAAAAGAGCGTTTATCTCAAATTCGAGAGTTAGTTAATGAGTATGATCGAGTCAGTCGTCCGGCTCTTGAACTTGTTCAACAGGGCAAAAATGCTGAAGGAATCGCGTTAATTGAATCTCAAAATGCGACTCAATATGTGCAGGAAATTGATCGGCTGACTCAACAACTAACAGAGAAAGAAGAAGAAATTTTAGAGCAACAAACAACAGCAACTTTACAAAGTCTAAGCTGGCTGACTTATGCGTTAATTTTCGGCACATTGCTGGTGATTATTTTAGCAATTGTTATTGCAACGTTCATCTCAAATAACATCAGTGCAGGTATTCAGCGAGCAACCCAAGCCATTGCGATTTCATCAACTGAAATTGCGGCGACCCTGGAAGAACAAGAACGAGCCGCTAATCAACAAGCAGCAGCCGTTAATGAAACCACGACAACGATGAATGAATTAAGCACATCATCGCGTTCAACCGCCGATCAAGCTGAATCTGCTGTTAGTGATGCCAAACAAGCTTTAAACCTAACTGAAAATGGCAGTCAAGCCGTCGAAAAAACTCTGGAAGGTATGGCAAATTTACGAGATAAAGTCGATGATATTGCTCAACAAATTATTCGTTTAAGTGAACAAACCAATCAAATTGGCAATATTTCTAAATTAGTCAGTGATTTAGCCAATCAAACCAATATGTTAGCGTTAAATGCCGCCGTAGAAGCGGTGAGAGCAGGGGAACATGGGAAAGGATTTGCAGTGGTAGCAGCCGAAATTCGCAAACTGTCCGATGAAAGTCAAAAATCAGCCCAAAGAATAAATACCTTAGTTACCGATATTCAAAGTGCAATTAATTCGACAGTAATTGTTACCGAAGAAGGAACAAAAACGGTTTTATCAGGGGTTGAAGTTGCTCAAACGACAGCATCGGCATTGATGGGTGTAGCGGATGCGGTGAATAATGTGGTGTTAAATAATCAACAAATTTCTTTAAATACCCAACAACAAGCGATAGCAATTGCTCAAGTATTGGAGGCGATGAACTCAATTAACCAAGGAACAAATGAAACAGCAAATGGTCTGAATCAAACGAAAACGGGACTCCATAAATTGAATCAAGTGGCTTTGGAGTTGCAGTCTTCGATGTAATATTATTAAGGGATGGTGACAACAATGAACATTAAATTGAGTACAAAACTTTATTGGGGCTTTTTTGTTGCTCCAGCGATTCTTTTGTTGGTAATAAGCTTCTACTCAATTGTTTCTTTTAGCCGGATGAATCAACAAGTCGTCACATTATATGATGATCGAATCGTACCCCTTAAAGAACTTAAGTTAGTGTCTGATGCCTACGCTGTTTTAGTCGTTGATGCGGTTAATAAAGCTGATCAAGAAATCATTTCTCTGAATGCAGCATTAGAGTCTATTGACGAAGCCCAGCAAAAAATAAAACTCCATTGGCAATCCTATCGTCAAACGAATCTGACTTCAGAAGAACAGCAAATAGCCCGGGAAGTTGAGAGTTTATTTGTGCCTGTTAATCTCAGGATTACACAACTTAAACAAGCTTTAGAAACTGATGACATTTCTCAGTTAGACGCTTATAACGGACAACTCTATACCGTGATTGATCCGCTAACCGAAAAGATTCAACAGTTAATTAATTTACAGTTAGATGTCGCTGCTCAAGAAAGAACAAAAGCTCAAAGTGTTTACTCTAAAACTTTACTCTTGTTCGGATTGATTACTTTAGGATCTCTAGTGGTTGCTTCTCCAATTGGTTATTCTTTCAGTCAATCTATTACAAAAACTTTGAAAAAAACACTACAAGTTGTTTCCGAAAGCTCGATTGATATTGCGATCGCAGCAGAACAACAGGAACGAACAGCCAGTCAACAAGCAGTAGCCATTAATGAAATCACTACAACAATGAATGAATTAAGCACCTCTTCCAAATCCACTGCTGAACAAGCGGAATTTTCGGTTAGTGATGCCAAACAAGCTTTAAACCTGACAGAAAATGGTAGTCAAGCCGTCGAAAAAAACCAGGAAGCTATGAAAAATTTACGAGATAAAGTCGATGATATTGGTCAACAAATTATTCGTTTAAGTGAACAAACCAATCAAATTGGCAACATTTCTAAATTAGTCAGTGATTTAGCCAATCAAACCAATATGTTAGCGCTCAATGCAGCCGTAGAAGCAGTAAGAGCGGGGGAACATGGGAAAGGATTTGCCGTCGTCGCAGCCGAAATTCGCAAACTGTCGGATGAAAGTCAAAAATCAGCCCAAAGAATAAATACCTTAGTGACTGATATTCACAATGCAATTAATTCGACGGTTTTAGTAACTGAAGAAGGTAGTAAAACCGTCGTTTACGGTGTCGAAATTGCTCAAAAAACCGCATCAGCATTAATGGGGATTTCAGATGCAGTTAATAATGTGGTGTTAAGTCATCAACAAATTTATTTAAATACTCAAGAACAAGCGATAGCTATTGCTCAAGTGTTGGAGGCGATGAACTCTATTAATCAAGGAACAAATGAAACGGCAAATGGTTTGAAGATCACCAAAACTGGACTAAACAAGCTCAATCAATTGGTTTTTGAGTTGCAGTCTTCTATCTAAGTTCAACAGTTGATCAAACGATGAGGGGGAATTTATGTGAGTTTTTAAAAAATAGAGATATGTAATTTTTTTTGGATATTGTATTCCGGTGATCTTGCTAACTTTAGCCGCTTTTTTGGTGACTTCTAACGTAAAGACTGTTCAGGAAGAGCAGCGAAAACTGAATCTTTCTAAAGAAACTACTGAATAGGAGATTGAACTAAAATGATGATCGAAGATGACGAACTCCGAGAAGTCTTTAAAACCGCCAGCGAAGAACATTTACAAAATCTCGATGACGGATTGTTATATTTAGAAAAAAATCCCCAAGATACCCAGAAACTTGAAGAACTCCTGCGAGAAGCCCACAGTCTCAAAGGAGATGCAGGAATGTTGGGCGTTAAAGATGTTGCCACCCTCGCCCATCAAATTGAGAATTTATTAGGCGCTATTAATCAAGGTAAAGTAACACTCTCAGCCGAAGTTAGCGATCGCTTATTTCAAGTCTTAGATGCTCTTCGTAAACTTGTTCAAGAAGCCGTTACAGGTGAACCTTCCGGTGTTAATACTTTCCAAATGTTAGCAAGTTTAATTGCGGCTGAAGCCCCAATCCCTCAAGAAACCCCAGCCCAAACAGTTAACGATCGCCATTTTTCCGAAGAATCCCATTCAGACATTTTTCAAGTTCTTGAAGCCAAACCCGTTGAACATCTCACCGTTGAAACCCCGACACCCCCATTAGAAGAAGAAATTAGTGATTCTATTCCCTCTGGAATTCCCGATGTTAGTACACCGCCAAGCGAGGAGAAAGTCACCTTTGATGGGGCGGCTTATCGGATTGAAACAATTCGGGTTTCCACACAGCAACTCGATGCGTTAATGACGCAAACCGGAGAACTAACAGTCACTAAAATTCGCATTTGTCATCGACTGAATGAAGTAGAAGCCCTCACAGCTTTATGGGAAGAATGGACTCGAGATGCCTTTGTTAATCGATTTATTCTCAATGATTTAGAAACCCAATCCACTATTGCTCATAAAACCATCGAGCAACTACAAAATTATTATCATCGCGCAACTAAACACCTCGAACAGTTAGGCTTATTAGTAAACCGTTTGAGAGATAGTCTCTATGAAGATACAACCCGTTTAGAACTGATTTCCAATGAACTTGAAGAGGATATTCGCACTTTACGACTGTTACCGCTCTCCACTATTTTTAATCGTTTTTCTCGCATGGTTCGTGATATAGCTCGACAACAAGGCAAACAAGTTGAACTGATTTTAGAAGGGGGTGAAACCCGAGCCGATAAGCGGATTTTAGAAGAAATGAAAGATCCCTTAATGCACTTATTACGGAATGCGATTGATCACGGCGTAGAAACTCCAGAAGAACGACTTCGATATGGTAAATCTCCTGTGGCTCAAATTCGACTCCGAGGCTATCAAACCGCCACTCATGTTGTTATAGAAGTCAGTGATGATGGTCGAGGTATTGATCCTGAACAGATTAAACAAACCGCCCTCAAACGAGGTTTATATCAACTCGAAGAACTTGAAGCGATGACTCCTAGCCAAATTCAGGGTTTGATCTTTGCTCCCGGTTTTACCACACGAACTTTTGTGACGGAAATTTCCGGTCGAGGAGTGGGGATGGATGTTGTTCGCAATAATGTCGAACAGCTTAAAGGAACAATTGAGTTAGAATCAGTTCCGACTAAAGGCTCTACATTTCGGATGCGACTGGGAACAGCCTTAGCTACAACTCACGTTTTGATTGTCCTTGTGCAAGATATTTCTTATGGGGTTCCTGTCGAATTTGTTCGCACGACTCGCTTGGTTTCCCCTGGTGAACAGTTTACAATTGAGGGAAGAGACACGATCATTTTTGAAGAACAACCGCTCTCCGTTGCTCAATTAGCTGATCTCCTAGAACTTGAACGCCCTCACAAATTGGCTGATTCTGCTACGGCTCTACCTTGTATTATTTTGAAAGTTGGAGAAGAACAATTAGGACTATTTGTCGATGCGTTGATCGATGAACAAGATGTTGTACTCAAATCACAAAGTCAATTGCTCAAACGAGTCCGAAATATTGCCGGAGCGACGATTCTCGGAACCGGAGAAGTTTGCATGGTTTTGAATGCGGCTGATTTGATCAAATCGGCTCGTAAACTTCTAAATTCTGGGGGTGCTGCGGTCAAAATAGACACCAAAAATTCCGAAGATTTGGTGACTCAAAAACCGATGATTCTGCTCGTTGAAGATTCAATTGCTACCCGTACTCAAGAAAAACGAATTTTAGAGGCAGCCGGTTATGAAGTGATTACCGCCGTTGATGGATTAGATGGCTTTAATAAGCTGAAAACTCAAAACTTTGATGCGGTGATTTCTGATATACAAATGCCCAATTTAGATGGATTGAGTTTAACTGCTAAAATTCGCGAAAATTCAGAATATAACGAATTGCCGATTATTTTGGTAACGTCTTTAGCGTCAGATGAGGATAAACGCCGGGGTGCTGAAGCGGGTGCCAATGCCTACATTACTAAGAGTAGTTTTAATCAAAAGGTACTGTTAGAAACCCTGAGAAGACTGATTTAATCCTATCACTAAAACGCTAAAATATGCCCATTCAAGTTTTTTTGGTCGATGATTCTCCCGTTGCTTTGATTGTTCTCAAACGGATTTTATCTTCATCTCCTGAAGTCGAAGTTGTTGGAACTGCTCGCACCGCAAAAGAGGCTTTAGCCCTGATTCCAACTGTTAAACCCGATGTCATTTGTACGGATTTTCATATGCCACAAATGGACGGATTGGAATTCACACGGGAAATTATGGCGAATTTTCCTCGACCGATTTTAGTGATTAGTACGGCTGTGCAACCGGAAGATACTTATAATGTTTTTCAATTGTTGAATGCGGGTGCTATTGATGTTTTTCCGAAGCCGAAAGATGGGTTATTGTCTGGAGATTCTCAATTGGCTCAGGATTTAATTCGTAAGATAAAAGTTTTGTCAGGAGTTAAAGTTTTTACTCGAAGAAACCGGGGAAAGGGACATCAAACTCATACCCATTCTCATTTTAAATTTACTTCACCTTTCACTTCCGTTTCGCCTGTGAGTTCTTCCTCAAAAGCCATTCGGATGGTGGCAATTGGGGCTTCGACAGGTGGCCCACAAGCGTTACATACCATCTTAACCCAACTTCCGCCTCGTTTATCTGTTCCTGTGATTTGTATTCAACACATTAGTGAAGGCTTTTTACAGGGTTTAGTGAATTGGTTGAATGTACAATGTTCTCTATCAGTTCAAATTGCACGTAACGGCGAAATTCCTCAAAATGGAACGGTTTATTTTGCACCGGAGCGCTATCATTTAGAGTGGGATCGTCAGGGTCGATTTCTCTACAGTAATGCGCCACCTCTTGCCGGACATCGACCTTCAATTACCATCACGTTTCAGTCGATTGCTCGATATTACGGTGATCGCAGTATCGGGATTTTGTTAACTGGAATGGGGCGGGATGGAGCAGATGGAATGGATGCGATCGCTCAATCTGGTGGAATAACTATTGCTCAAGATGAAGCTAGTTCGGTGGTGTTTGGAATGCCGAAAGAAGCGATCGCTTTAGGTGCAGCCCAACAGATTCTTCCTATCGATGAGATCGCTTCAATGTTGGTGCGACAAATCGAACGTCGGCAATCAAATGGCTGGCAAGCTAACGATAGAGGTTGAGAGAAAATTCACAGATGTTTACTCAGAACTTGAGTAATCACCTCAGACAGTGTTTGAGGATTAAAGGGTTTAGTTAGATATTCTGTTGCCCCTGCTAGACGTCCCTGCACCTTCTCAAAGGCTCCATCTCGGGCTGTCAGCATAATAATCGGCAACGTTTTAAACTGAGGCAGGTTTCGCACAGTACGACAGAGTTCTAAGCCATCAATCTCTGGCATGGTGACATCTAGAAGTAAAATGGAGACCTTTTCTTGGTATAATAGCGATAGTGCTTCTACTGCATTGTCGGTGACGAGAACCCGGTAATCTTTTCCGAGAGCTTGTTTAACCAAACCGTGCATCACTAGACTATCATCAACGGCTAGGACAGTGGGTATAGGGTGAGCAATTGCAGACATCTTCGTTGTTTTCCTTTGTTAAATCTCATGTCCGCTCGGGGTAGACAATTACAATCTCTATTAATAGTTTAAACGACCTGGAAAAAGAACTCTAAACTCTCAAAGTATTTCTCGGTTGATTGAGGCTTGAAGCCCGAAAAAGCGTTCAAACATCGGGTGATCAATTTTCGACGATAGCGGTGAAATCTCCCAACCCCGCAGTGCGCGATCAAATTTCAGGTTATCTCAATAAAATTTGTAACGAATCTTAGCAAAAAAGTCATAATTAAATGCAGGAAATAAACTTATTGTATATCATTTTTAAGTCCGTTTTTAGCAGTTTTAATATTAATTTTTAGATGAGTCGCCTTCAGAGAAAGTCTTTAGGACTTCCAGGCAACTGCCCTTACCGCTTGTTATGATTGAGATACACTCCAGAATAGTAAAATGAACACCTGGGGATCGAAAATTCAGACTACTAGCTCAAAAACCGATTTCCTTGAATTCTGGATCTTGAGTGCTAAGTCTCGCTCGCTCAATTTTTTGAGGGGAATAGGTTATAGATGGTAATCAAACTTTCAGATTATCGTACAATGGGGGAAGAAGAGAACCTATCTCTACGGGAAATAATGGCATCCGAAACCGCAGTAGCCTTTGACAATTGCACCCAAATTGCCATCCATATCGCTCAAGCTCCGATTGCATATATTAGCTTTATTGATGCGAGTTGTCAGTGGTTAAAATCCCAAGTGGGTTTACAAGCCAAAACCCATCACTATCTCGACTTTTGTGAGCGGGTTATTGCTCTGCATTATACGTCTCGTCAAACTGCAAAATCTCCTCAGCCGGAAACCCCAACATCAACAGAAACCGGGTTATCGACTTCTGAGGAAATGTTATCCGCGATTATTATTGAAGATCTTGGGATTAACAATTCGATAAACAAACAGTTGGCGACTCATCCCCTGGTGAAATCAGATCCCGGAATTCGCTTTTATATCGGTATTCCCATACAAACAAACGAAGGGGTATTACTGGGGATGCTATCTGTGATGGACTATGAACCTCGCCGCATTAGTACAGATAGCCTCAATGCTTTAGAAGCGATCAGTCGTCAAGTGTTTATGCAGATGGACTTACATCGCCAACTGATTCACAGCAAAGGGAAACTGATTAAGCTCGAAGATACCATCAAAAAACGCTCCTCAGTCTGGGAAATTGTCCGTCAAGAACGGGATTTTGTTTGTAATGTTCTCAATACTTTAAGTGCCTTAGTTGTTGTTCTTGATCCGCAAGGAAAAATTATTCGCTTCAACCACATCTGTGAAGAACTCACCGGATATTCAGCCCAAGAAGTTGAAGGAAAAACTCCTCAAGAAGTCGGACTCTCGATTTATAACTTCCCCGTTCAAACTCAGCCTTTATCCTCAAATTCCTCAGAAACTGATCAGTTTCCCTCACAGTCTGAAAGTGAATGGATCGCTCACGATCGCTCTCATCATTTAATTGCTTGGTCAAATACAATCATTTATAATTCCGATGGTACTATCGAACACATCATCGCCACCGGAACCGACATTACCCTGCGTCGAGAGTCCGAAAAGATGCTGCGTTTATTAGAACGAGCGATCGCTGCGAGTCCCAATGGTATTGTGATCAGTGATGCTCTAATCCCCGAAAAACCGATTATTTATTGTAACCCGACTTTTGAACGGATTACCGGATATTCGAGCAGCGATATTTTAGGAAAAAATTGTCGATTTTTACAAGGAAACGATACTGATCCTGAAACCATTAGCATAATTCGGGCTTGCTTAAAAGAAGCCAAAGATTGTTTAGTCACCTTAAAAAATTACCGTAAAGATGGGACTGCCTTTTGGAACGAATTAGCAATTTCTCCCGTCCGAGATGCGGAAGGTAAAGTCACCCATTTTATTGGCATTCAAACCGATATCAGCGAACGTAAACGAGCCGAAGAAGCCTTAAAAAACAGTGAAGAACGCTATCGACTTTTAGCAGAAAATGCCACAGATTTGATTTCCCGACACAGCTCAGAAGGAATTTATCTTTATGCTTCTCCGGCTTGTCGAAAGTTGCTAAAATATGAACCTGAACAACTGATCGGACATTCAGCCTATGAGTTTTTTCACCCCGATGATGTAGCCTCTGTTCGAGAATCTCATCAAATTTTACTGGCTCAGGGCGAAGTCTCCCTGGTAAGTTATCGCATTCGTTGCTACAACGGAGAATATATTTGGTTTGAAACCACCGCTCACGCTGTTCGAGATCCTCGCACCGGAAAGGTTCGAGAGTTAGTCGCCGTTTCACGAGATATCACCAGCCGTAAAAAGGCAGAAGCTTCTCTGCTAGAGCGATCGCATTTGTCCTTACTGGAAGCCGAAGTCGGTAAAGCTTTAGGACAGGGTGGAAAAATCACCAGGATTTTACAAGCTTGTAGCGATGCCATTGCTCATCATCTCAATGTTACAGGTGTCGCTATCTGGACGGTAAGCCGCAAATCGACTCATCATCTGGAACTACAAGTCTCATCCGGTCAGTGTGAAGTAGGAGATTGCCCAAAATGCCAAGAACGGAGCAATCATCATTGTTTGTGTCTTAATTTTGCCTTAGTGGTCGAAGGAAGACAAGTGGGGATGATGGAAATTAGTAGTCGTTACCCGCTCACAGAACAGGTTCAAAATGCTTTATATTGGATTGCCAATGCGATCGCTGTTGGAATTGACCGAGTTGCAGCTTTAGAGGAACTTCACAGTCGTCGCGAAGGGTTATTGTTCCGTCTGGCGAGTCAAATTCGGGATTCTCTCGATCTCAATACGATTTTAGCGAAAGCGGTTAGTGAAATTAGAAGTTTATTGCAAGTGGATCAGTGTCATTTTCTCTGGTATTTACCCACAACTGATCCGCGAACCAGTTTTGTAATTACCCATCAGGCTCAGTCTTCTAGCGTACCTCAAAGTTTACTTGATTATCCGACCGATTGTGTCAACTGGCTGTCTGAGAAAATTGAGCAGCATCAGATGGTTCAGATCGATGACAGCAGCAAAGTCGAAGGGTTTGATGGACAGACACGAGCCGCTTTAAAACAGGCGGGAGTCGCTTCGATGTTGTTTTTACCTCTAGAAACTCGTTCCGGTCAACGGGGGGCGATCGTTTGCAATCATTATCATAATATCCATCAGTGGGGTGTGAGCGATGTAGAATTATTACAGGCTGTTGTTGATCAGTTAGCGATCGCCATTGATCAAGCCGAACTCTACGCCCAAACCCGAGCGGCAGCTTTAGCGGCTCAAACTCAAGCGGCTCAACTCTCTCAGGCTTTTCAAGATTTGCAGCAAAAAGAAGCTCAACTGATCCAAAGTGAAAAAATGTCGAGTTTGGGTCAGATGGTGGCGGGTATTGCTCACGAGATTAATAACCCCGTTAACTTTATTTATGGCAATCTAGACTATGTTAGAGATTACACTCAAGATTTGTTAGAAATTCTTAGTCTTTATCAACAAAAATATCCGTCGCCCGATTCTGAACTCAAAGATAAAATAGAAGAATTTGATCTCGGATTTATTACCGAAGATTTACCCAAAATTATCGCTTCGATGGAGATGGGATCTGATCGGATTCGTCAAATTGTCGTGAGTTTACGGAACTTCTCCCGTTTAGATGAAGCGGAAATGAAGCCTGTTGATATCCATGAAGGGATTGATAATACATTATTGATTTTACACAATCGCTGGAAAGCTAAAAAGGTCGGTTCGGGTGTGGAGATTGTCAAAAATTATGGCAAACTTCCGAAAGTTGAATGTTATGCAGGTCAACTGAACCAAGTCTTTATGAATATTATTAGCAATGCAATTGATGCCCTCGATAATCAGCCCGATCCGCGTATTGTCACCATTTGTACTGAGTTATTTCACGTTCAAAATCCCACAGAAGCCACTAATCTACCCTATGTTCGGGTGAAAATAAAAGATAATGGTCCTGGTGTTTCAACGGCGGTTAAAAATCGTTTGTTTGATCCGTTCTTCACCACGAAACCTGTGGGAAAAGGAACAGGTTTAGGTTTATCGATTAGCTATAAAATTGTCGTTGAAAAACATGGCGGATCTCTCCAATGTTTCTCCGAACCGGGACAAGGCTGTGAGTTTTGGATCGAGATCCCCGTTGAACCGCCTCTGGAACTGCGACCCTTAGATTGAGATCAATTCAAGAAAACTCCGAAAGCCTTTTGAAATCTAGCTTTCAGGGTTATTGAGTCTGCGGTTCAAAAAAAATCTAATTTCCGCTTAAAAATACTTGACAAACTGAGGGGGAATGCTGCTAATATAGTATATGGTTACGCAATGGGGCGTCGCCAAGCGGTAAGGCATCGGGTTTTGGTCCCGACATCCGGAGGTTCGAATCCTTCCGCCCCAGTTGAGCCTAACGGCATAAAGACTACTAAGGCTTTAATAACAGATTTCAAACATCCACGTTACGCTCAATTCTATCAAAATTCCCTCAAACAAAAATCCTATCATGGGACTTGAGGGTAAAAGTTTGATTAGATAATTAATTGATCAAATCATCAACCCGCCTAAAAACTGATTTTTGTCAAATGGAAAATCCAACAATTTTTAAAGCTTATCGAGGTTCATTTTTAGATTTTGTTGCCGATCCTTTTTTTGTTCCTGAACTTGACAGTATTCGCTATATTCCCGATGGTTTACTAATTGTAGAAAATGGAAAAATCAAAGAATTCGGCAGTTATGAACATCTACAGCCTGAATATCCTGATCTTGAATTTATCACCTATTCTAACAAATTAATTGTACCGGGATTCGTTGATTTACACGTTCATTATCCCCAAACCGAAATGATTGCTTCTGATAGTAATCAACTGTTAGACTGGTTAGACAAATACACCTTTTTAACTGAATCTAAATTTAAAAATCTCGATTATTCAAAACAAATTGCAGAGTTTTTTATCGATGAACTCCTGAAAAATGGCACCACAACGGCTGTCGTTTTAGCGGCTGTTTTTCGGGAATCTGTAGAAGCATTTTTTGAAGCAGCAAATCAACGAAACTTGCGAATGATCGCAGGTAAAGTGATGATGGATCGTCATGCACCTGAATATTTACTTGATACCGCCAAATCCTCCTATGAAGACAGTCAAATACTGATTGAAAAATGGCATCATAAAAACCGCCTTCTCTACGCTGTTACGCCTCGTTTTGCAATTACTTCAACACCTGAACAACTGCATTTAGCAGGGAAATTGCTGCAAGAATATCCTGATGTTTACTTACACACTCATCTGTCTGAAAATCTGAATGAAATTAAATTTGTTGCTGAACTTTTTCCTGATAGTTTAGACTATTTACAGGTTTATGAACAGTTTGGCTTAGTCGGAAATCAATCAATTTTTGCACATGGAATTCATCTTTCCGACTCCGAGTTTCAACGGTTATCAGAAACTCAAGCTGCTATTGCCTTTTGTCCAACTTCTAACTTATTTTTAGGAAGTGGACTGTTTAAACTGCATCAAGCCAAATCTAAAGAGTATCCGATTTCTGTGGGTTTAGCAACCGATGTCGGTGGTGGAACGAGTTTTTCCCTCCTACAAACTGCTAGCGAAGCCTATAAAGTTACCCATTTACAAGGACAAAATTTATCGGGTTTACAAGCTTTATTTTTAGCAACATTAGGCGGGGCAAAAGCTCTCAAATTAGACGATAAAATCGGTAACTTTGAAATTGGTAAAGAAGCCGATTTTGTAGTATTAGATGGACAAGCAACACCTTTACTTACTTTACGAACTCAAGGCAAAATTCCAGCTCAAACAAGAGAAGAAATAGCGGATTTGATTTTTGCTTTAATTATTTTAGGGGATGATCGAGCTGTTGCTGCTACTTATATTTTAGGAGAACAGGCGTACATTCGCAATGCCTAAAAATGGGGTTTGGGGACAATAGGGAAAGATTCTATCAGTTAAAATCCAACAATTACCCGCCATAAACCCACCATTAAAACCCCAGTTACGAGGTGTTGGGGTAACAAAAACTTAAACGGTTGACGGGCAATTTTTTGAGTTAAAATGACAGCCGTCATCGCCCCAAAAATTAACACAGTTCCCTGTAAAAAGCTAATTACAGCCGGATGAGCGATTAATATGGGTAATCCCTCTCCATTTAACCCAAAAGTCGCCAACGCTACCGGAAGAATACGTCCCCCTTCTGATAACCCCAACTGTAAATAATGGGCGATATTTGCCGCTAAAACTAAAGGTAAATAGCCGTAAGCCAGTTCGACAAAAGAACGAGATTTAAAATTCAAATGGATAATAAAATGAGCAAAGATTGGTAAAATCACAGGGCAACTCAAAACGGCAACCGATAGCCCTAAATGAACGGGAAACTGCGTTAAATTCAAAGGCAAATTCAACTGTGTTTGTAACTCTGGAAGATGATGTAAAAATACCGCTCCCAACATCAAAAATAATAAAGCCACCTCATAACTACGAGAAACATGAGTTGTCCAGAGTTCAATTCCGGGTGGACGTAAATTAAATTCAACTGAACGATGAGGACAAGCTTTTAAACAAGTCATACACAAAACACAGTCTCGGTTATCTTCCAACTGGGCGGGATGAGAATACAATGGACAGCCCTCAGTTGCCATTCCTTCGCCTTTTTCTGGCCCTCCTTTATAACATTGATAGGTGGTACATTCCGCCGAACAAGTTCCTTGCTGCGCCCTTAATTCAGTCATTGAGAGTTTAGCAAACATCCCATTCATTCCCCCAATGGGACAGAGATAACGACACCAGAACCGACGTTCAAATAGAGCCGAAAAAATCATCGCTCCGGCGGTAATTAATAACAGTAAACAAGCTGATAAATAAGCTGTATTCGTTAAATCCCAGAGTTCTTCCCAGAGTAAAATTAACGCAAATAACCCAAACAAAAACCATCCGCCCCAGCGTTCCGCCGACTGTCTGGGCCAACGTTTCAGTTGACGAGGAAACAACCACAGAGATAATTTTTGGGTGACTTCTCCATAGATCATAAACGGACAAACCGCACACCAAATTCGCCCAAAAAAGGGAAATAAAATCAAAATAATCGGCCACCACCAAGCCCAAAATAAATTCAAAGCAAAGTTTTCTGAACGAGTTTGCGGGCCTAAAAATAAGACTCCAACAATTAATGCAAATGCCGTTAAAGTAAAACCGTAATTAATCCTATCCGGCCACCAAGGACTGCGAAGAAAATGGCGAAGTTCGGGATAAGTATTGAGTAAATTGAGACGAAATTGTTTTTTCTTCGTTTGTGACGGCCAGATAATTTCTTCTGTAATTTCTAAACCGCCTTCGAGTTGAATAATTGCCCGTTCAACTAAGTTGAGAAGTTCCCGTAGATTATTCGGAAAATCATAGGCTTGCAGTCGCCGTAAAGCTTCGGGAGTAATCCGAGCTTTTTCCATGCCTTTAGCGCGACAAATTAAGCTAATATAATATTTTACCCAGTCTTCTAAATCTGCTTTTCTCAAGCGCAATGGCGGAACTTTAATAGAATGATCGACAATAGAATTAATTTCAGAAATCGCTTTTTCAGAGATAATAATAATCTGCGCTTCACAGGTTTTAACAGGGGCTTCTGGTTCTCCTAAACGACTCACAGGACTATAAGCTTTTGTTTGAATCAGGTTAATAATTGTTGGTAAAAGTTCAGGCGGAAGATCATGGACATTATTCAAAATTAAGGTTCCTTTTCCCAAGACTTCAATTAATCCCGGTTTTGCGCCAACTCGACCCAATAATTCAGACCCACTGGTTTGTAAGGTGCTACAATCAACTTTAATCAGAGGTTTACGCCGCTCCGACGAACCAAAATGAATTAACGCTGCAATATTATCTTTTTCGAGTCCCGGTTCCCCAAAAATTAACACAGACTGACGATTTTTTGCAGCTTGTTTAATTTGCGATCGCAATCTCACCGCATAGCGACTTTTTCCAACAATTCCCCGTCTGGCTTTTGGGACTAAATAGGGTTGTAAAATTAGCAGTCGTTCCTGTTCATAAAGCAATTGAGAAGATAAGGCTTCGACTTCTTCAACCAATTGCTGAGAAAACACCTGATTAATTTCAGGATATTGACTCACCAATTGATTAAAAGGTTCAGCCGAAATAAACCAAAATTCACATTCACTGAGCGTAATTAACGTTTGTCTAACCGATGTTTTAACTAACAATTCTTGAAGATTAATCGCCGCTCCGGGTAATAAGCCATAGGATCGCCAGCGTTGCAGTTGGGCTTCGATCCGACCCGATCGCAGAATGTAGAGTCCTTCTGGGGGTGTTCCTTCTGTAGTGATCGCTTGTTGTGAGTCTAGAATGCGCTCTTCGAGTTGGGAAGCGATCGCCTCTAGGGTTTCTCGGCTTAGGAGGCTTAAAGCACTTCGTTCTTGCAGCCATGTCACCAACTCTTGAACGTTCATCGCGAGTTCTCCCCTTTACCTTTATCTTCTATTTTAATAGAGAACGAACTATTAACTCAAACCATGATCGAACTTTCTAACTTTTGGGTTCCTGGCGCACTTTTAGGGTTAATTATCTTAGCCGCTATTTTTTTCAGTTCCCGTTAAAAGGTAAAAACCCACCCTAAAACACAGACAAACTGATCTTTGTGTCTCGTGTGTCGAGCGGGTTTTTTAACCCAGACTTGGACTAATCAATCAAATGGTTTTTGAGAGCAAATCGCACTAATTCTGCTCGGTTGCTGCTGTCAGTTTTTCTTAATAAACTGCTCACATATTTTTCAATGGTTCTCGGACTTAAATGCAGGTTTTCACCAATTTGTACATTGGAGAATCCTTCGGTTAACAAGTCCAAAACCTGTTGTTCTCGCTCCGTTAAATTAATCTGAATTGAAGAGACTCCTTTCAACTCCGATGAAGTCGAAGAAGAGCCATTCGCCACCACCACTGACTCAGTAACTCGCGATCGCAATTCCGACTCTATCAACTGCGATCGCTCCAATAAAGCTCGAATGACTACGCCCAATTCGTGAAGTTCAAACGGTTTAGGTAAGTAATTATCGCAGCCCAATTGATAGCCCCGAATTCGTTCAGAAATCGCTGTGTGAGCCGTTAAAAAAATAACCGGAAGCAGACGAAAAGCCGGACGAGAACGGATACGTTTAACGAGATCATAGCCGTCCATCTCAGGCATTGCAATATCGGTGACGATCAGGTGAGGCTTGTGTTTGTCTACCAACTCAAGCGCCTCTTGACCGTTCTCAGCAGAAATCACAGTGTAACCTGCAATTTCCAAATAATCACCGATCGAGAGGCGAGTCCCGAAGTCGTCATCTACAACCAATATCGTTAGGGGCATAGGACGGGGACTGGAAATTCAAGTATAGAAGATCAGTCAGCATTGCTTGTTTTGGATTCGGCTTTTTTATTTTTGACCAAAGAAAACAAGCAATTCTTATAGCTTACATTTGTTCAGCTTATCGATTATACCCTGTCTAGGGCTTAAATCCAATTCCAAAAGTGAGGGAGGGTGATCTAACGGGGTGTTTGAGAACAGTCACCCGCGTAGGGGCGGGTTCTAAGTAGATTTAAGTCACGGACTGACAATCTAATCTACCTACATAAACCCCCCCAACCCTCAGAATGCCTGTTTTGGCTTAATGAACCTAAGCGTTGTAACTCACCGTTAAACTCGCAGGTTGAGCCAGATTTCCTTGTAACACAATACCGCGATTATTAGCGGCTAGATGTCGTAAAATCTTGTAGGCTTGTTCCACATTTTCAGAAGCCCCTGCTTTTTTAACCAAAGCCTCTAAAGACAGTCCAGCCCCTTCTGCAATTAATACTTTCAGCAGTTCTTGTTGCAAGTTCAAGACAGTAGCTGCGGCTTTTTTGCCCGATTCGACTCCGGGTTGGTGATAAGCATTAATATTCACCAAAAACCCATAGAAACTCACCGCCCGTTCATACAGCGCAATTAACGCCCCCACCGTGCGCGGTGTTACTTCTGGAATTGTAATCGTGATCGAATCTCGCTGATTTTCATACAACGCCTGTCGAGTGCCTTGCAAAAATCCTGAGAGATAGTCCCCGGCGGTAACATTCGGTTCAACTTCAACAGATGGCCCAAGGCGATCTTGCAACACTTCAATAAAAGTCGCAAAAAAGTTCGGCACCCCATCCCGCAACTGTTGGACGTAGGCGTGTTGATCGGTAGATCCTTTGTTCCCGTAAACGGCTATCCCCTGGTTAACGACATTGCCATCAAGGTCTTTTTCTTTGCCCAAAGACTCCATCACCAACTGTTGTAGGTAGCGGCTAAACACTTGCAAACTGTCTTTGTAGGGCAGCACTACCATGTCTTTTTCGCCCTTACCGTTGCCGACATAGTACCAACTCAGGGCTAGCAACGCCGAGGGATTGGTTTTTAAGTCAGGTTTACGGGTGGCTTCATCCATGACTTTCGCCCCTTCTAGCATCGAGCGAACATCAATCCCTTGCAGCGCCGCAGGTAACAAACCGACGGCTGAGAGTTCAGAAGTTCGTCCTCCTACCCAGTCCGCCATTGGGAACGTCTCGATCCAGCCTTCAGACTTAGCGAATTGATCGAGTTTGCTACCGACTCCGGTTGTGGCGATCGCGTGTTTGCTAAACTCTAATCCTTGGGCTTCATAGGCGTGTTTGGCTTCTTTCATCCCATTACTGGGTTCAGGAGTCCCGCCCGACTTAGAAATCACCAGAGTTAAAGTGCTTTGAAGTCTATCTTTCAACTCACCCAACACCCGATCAATGCCATCCGGGTCAGTATTGTCAATAAAATGAATTTTCAGGGGGGAAGAGTCTGGTGTCAAGGCTTGTGCGACAAATTGCGGCCCTAGTGCCGAACCCCCAATACCGATGGAGAGTAAGTCGGTAAATTTTGGCGATCCGGGCGGTTTCACTTCGCCGCTATGAACCTTTTTGGCAAAGGCTTCTATTTGTTCGAGGGTGCTAATGATTTCTCGCTTAATTTCCGAAGTCGGGGCCAGATCGGGATCTCGTAACCAATAGTGACCCACCATGCGGTTTTCATCCGGGTTCATGATCGCTCCCCCTTCGAGAGCTTCCATGTCTTTGAACGCTTTGTCAAACTGGGGTTTCATCGACTCGCAGAAAGCATCATCAAAGCGCACGCGACTCACATCGAGGTATAACCCCAAGCCTTCGTGATAGTATAACCAATCTTGGTAGCGTTGCCAAAGTGCTGAGGCATCCATAGTATCGTCTTCCGCTAATTACAAAAGCTAATGCAGAATTTCGCTCAAACTGCTGTTAATGAGGAAAGCCGGACATCACGCCCAATATTTCCTGATCAATCATGGTTGTGGTCAGCTAGACCGAACCCGATCTCACAACCGACTTTAATTTACCATTAGTTTTTGAGGAGGAAGGTATTTCATTTACCAAATCTAAAGATTTTATAGCTCGTTAAATTTCCGGCTTGGGTAAAATTCGGATAAATTTAACAATTTGACCCGTTACCTCAATACCAATAAAATAATCATCAAGAGTAAAGCGATAAAAAAGCAGGCTTGTGTCTAGGGGGTGCAGTTCCGGTAAGTCGTATAGGCTATCAAGTTGCTGGAACTGAACAAAGACATAATCATACACCCGTTTATAAACCGGGGGTTCTAAACTGATTAAGTCTCTCAGGAAAGAGCGAGCATAACGCACGTCAAGGTTCACAGAAGATTCAGCAATAGCACAAAATGTTAGAAGCTATATCTTTATTTATCAATGTTTAATCATATAATCATTCGACAGCACCCGCATCGCTTCCTCAGTGGTGAAAGAGTCTCCTGGTTTTAAAGTTCTTTGAGCATATTGAATCGCCTTTAGCATATAGGCATCATAATACAACGTTGTCAGGACTTCCCAAGACCGTTCTAGCTCACTTGTTGGCATTTGGTCAACTAAATTGTGCAGTTGTTGGCGACGCGATTTCATTTTCTCTCTATCCAATACGCGATTTAGTCGTTTACAAGATAACTTTCCTAATTCAAATATTGCACAATTATAGAGGGATTGGGGTTAATCTGTATAACGACGCTTGAAACGAGAATCTAAATAATGTCTCTTTTTCAGATTACAACTTCGACAAAGGGTTTGTAAATTGCTGATGTCGTTACTTCCGCCTCTTGCTAAGGGAATAATATGATCAATCGTCAATTCTGCTTCTAAATTCGTTTTCCGACAACTTTGACAACAATAACTATCCCGTTCAAATACATATTTTCTCACTTCAGGCGGAATAATAATTCTCGGTGTTTTTTCGTTCATCTGTTTTTTACTCTTATCTGTAGGTTGGGTTAAGCAATAGCGCAACCCAACAAAAATCATAATAACTGTTGGGTTTAGTTCAGGGGATTGATCCTCGCATCTTGTAGGTTGGGTTAAGCTTTGGCGAACCCAACAATAACCATTGTAACTGTTTGTTTTTGTGAAAATAACCATTATAACTGTTGGGTTTTGTTCCTCAACCCAACCTACTTTTTCAATAATTAGTTATGTTCAGTTTCACTTTCCATTAACTTCTGACGCAAACTATCTAACGGTGACTCAGGTTCAGAAACTTCCGGTTCATCTGGACAAAATTCAACAATGATTTTTAACCTGACTTTTCCTTTTTGCCATCCTTTTGAACCGAGTTTCAATATTTCACATTCTTTACCGTTGTTAAACCATTCGGCATTCGGATATTTAAAATCATCAGAATGTTCGATTTTGGCTTCTGTTACTCCTTCTGCTATTAGTCCATCAACAAAGGTATTATATATCCTGTTGATCAAAACTCGGAACACCTTATATTGAAAAGTGCTGACTTTATGAGCTTCATCTTCAAACAACAAAACATCATCATCATTGCAATTTTGCGAAATAACATTATCTTCCATTTGAATTAATCTCCTAAACGATTCCATTATATATCACGATATGACCCCCACCAACCTCCCCAATCCCCCCTTGAATCCCCCCTTGATCCCCCCTTAAAAAGGGGGGTTGGAGGAGGTTATTAATTAATTTAACCCCCACCAACCTCCCCCAATCCCCCCTAGCCCCCCTTAGAAAGGGGGGTTTGAGGAGGCTATTAATTAATTTAACCCCCACCAACCTCCTCTTTTATTACTCCCCTCTCCATTAAATAATAGTCCCATTAGGGACACCTTTTCCCTCTCCTAACCCCCCTTTCAAAGGGGGGCAGGGGGGATAGAGAGGGTAGGGAGAGGTTTGATCATCTCCTGGTAGTTAGGGGAGAGGTTAACGTTCAAACTCAGTCGAAACTAACCCATTTTCAGACTGATAAATTTCCGCAGGTTTTTCTTGTAAACTTTCCGTTGAACTCACCTCAAAAACAGGTAAAGTCAATAAATCCATCTCTGAAATTTCAGGTAACGTTTTGCGATCAAGTCGCATCGTTTCTAAACACTGGTTAACCCCTTTAACAGACTGATTGTAAGCCTCAATTTTTTGCTTTAACTCTACCTTTTGCTTTTCATTAATCGTCAACTGTTCAGAAGCTTCTTTATCCAACGTTTTGGCTAAATGTTCACAAGCTTTATCATGCTGTTGCAAAATATGATTAGCCAGCTTTCGAGACGGTTCTAACAAATGATGAATTAGGGTTTTATTCACCGTTGGGCGATAAGTTCGCAGAATCGTTTCCTTAAGTTTTGGCTCAAAATCAATCTTCAACAATTGACGAATAGCAGGTTCCGCTTGCACCATACTTTCATAGTCATAACCCCGACAAGCTTCTTGTAAAACTTGACGCAATTGAAACACCGAAACTGTTCCTTCTGAATAAAATTCAGGACGTTCTCGAATATAGCGATCGCATTCGGTTTTAGACTCATTTACTAACGCCTCTTTCGCCCGTTCACACCAGCGTTCTAAATTCTGTTCAACCCCGTTATCATTCCCCAACAAACGATACAATTTGCTGTAAAAATCCGCTTTACGAACTCGTTCAGAAAGTTGATAAAAGAAATTATCCATCAACTCCTTAGACCCATCCTCCAAAACCACTTCTAACTCATTCGCTAGATAATAGAAAGCCTCTGCTAAAATTCCCATCATCGGGACTACTGCATTGCGTTCATGGCTGGCTTGGGCGCGTTTATGAGTCTCCCCAACAGAGAAGCTTGTAATTAATACATCCAAACGACTAATCATTCGATGCTGAAGCTTTTTAAAATCCCTCTCAAAAGCTAAATTTTCAGCACTTGCAACGACCAAATTTAACTCTTTTTCGATGTGTTTGCAAAAATCATCCCCAATTTGTTTGAGTTCGATATTTAGGTGTTTCAACTTCAGTTCTTTGAGTGCATCAACTTCACGGGGTTGACTCTCTAACTCTCGCCAAGCTTTCAGATAAGATTCTCGCAAACTAATACAAACCGATTGTAAATCATTCGCTAACACTTCAAACAACTGCGGGCGTTTTTCGTCCATCAAATAGCGAGTCATGGCGTTGCGAAACTCTTCAACGCCGCTATCTTTAATCAGATGTTCTAAAACAGAATTTCCCAGAGAGTTGAGAATAGCAGTATATTTTCCATTCGGATGATCTGTAATTAAAACTTCTGGAGGAATGGGGAACTGGCTAGACGGTAAACGCCCCGAAACCAAACAATAACGGTTAAATTCATTCACAAACTGCGGTGTATTTTCAACACCATTATTACTGTGAACACTCTCCGCAAAAATCGAATCTAAACCCCAACGATCAGATTGATAAGTTTGTTGTTGAACTAAGTTGCTATAAAACCCGAGTAATCCGCTAGTTTTGTAAACCCGAGTTGTATCGCGAAAATCAGTTCTGATAATCGCCTCTAATTTAAAAAGCAACCCATCATGATGCCAAGTTGCATCGATATAGTTAAACACATAAAACACGCGATCGCGAATTGCAGAACTTCCTTGCATTTTTTCCAGAAGTTCAGTTTCTGGTGTTGTCATTGCTCCATTTTTTGCTACTGCCGGAACAAAAACAACCGCCGAAGTATGAGGATTTTCGATTTTATCGTAAGCAATTTGAGCGTCTTTTTTAACAGGCGCATCAATCCCCGGCGTGTCAATAATCACGTTACCATCTTTCAGCAAAGAATGATAACAATAATATTCAATTCGTTTGATAACCGCACTATTTTTACTCCGGCATGCAAATTTGGCTGCTTCTTCAATGGTTGAAGCTTTCAAATGTTCCATTGAATAAATTGCATTATTCAGCGTTTGAATGCGATCGCGATTAGCTTCAAACCCTTCTAATAACAACTCCAATGCTTTTGCTTGTTTAGCACGTTCAGAACGGGCTTCACCCCCTTCAATCTCTAAAATCTCTTGGGCTTGCTGTTGTAAATGTTGGCAAGTTTCCGGTTGATTAATATTTCCAACCAGAGGTAAATTTAACAGTTCGCACAGAGTTTTTACCTGTTCGCGAATTTCAACTTCACTCAAAAACGTCAGCACTACCCGTTCTTGATCTTGTTCCGCATAGCGAATATAACATTCGGTTCCGGTGGCGTGTCCTTCGGCGCTGTAGAGCAATTTTCGCCCCAACAATGCGTTAATTAACATCGATTTTCCCGCACTAAAAGCCCCCGCAAAGACAATTTCAAACGTGGGAGAAATCACTTTATTGAGGGCGGCGCGTACCCCGCTCACATCCTGTTGTCGGAGTGTCGGTTCACTGTGTAGCAGTCCCAGCAGACTCTCAACCTGTTCTTGCAAATTTTGACACTGTGGTATACCCTGATTCATAATCACAAGCTCCTATTCGGGTTTCCCGAGAAAAGTAATATATTTAACATTGTTACCCGAGTATGGGGCTAGCGAAAACAGTGTTTTCCGGGTTTTCTAATGTATTAATAAACACTCAAGAAAAATTAGAACGTCCTAGAATATACTTACTCGTCGTTTATAAACCTGATTTCTCTTGATACTCACCAATCTTTACAGCCGAGGGGCGCACCTCCGCCGAGATGTATGTCTGTTATCAATAATCTATAGCGGTTTTCAATTTTTAGGCGATCGCACACCGCTATATTTCTCGGAAACATACATTGATCGTTGAACCCGCCCCTAGAGGACATTGGACACCCGACACCTGACTTGAAATGTTGAAATTCTGTTTAGAAATCGGGTTGATGTGTATGTTCTGGTAAAATGAATACTGTCATTTGTCAAGTCTTTTTAGTCAAAAATTGTGTCGAATTATGGTTGAACCAAAAGACGAAAAATTAATCCGTTCTCTCAATCAACTGATTGAAGAACACGGCATAAAAACTGTTATTCAAGGACTAGCTTCTCATTGTCAGAAAGAAGCTGATTTCCTCAAAAAAGATCGCAGTACAGACTTAGCGAATAACTGGCAAAAGGTAGGAGAGTCTTTACAGGCTATTATTGATTCTTGGGGAACTTAAAGTTATTTTTTTAGGGTTTTTCTTCCCACTGAGTTAACAGCATGAACTGTCTATTTTCAGTTCTTCTTGACACCGTTGAATATACAATTCTGCTACAAGATCAGTGGGATCTTTTTCAATCACTTTTTGAAAATAGATTAAAGCTTGGGTTAAATCTCCTATTTGCCAAGCTTTAACCCCGGTTTCAAATAAAGACAATGTTGCGATTTTACTCACATCCATCAGATGATGTTGATTTCCAAAAAGTTCATAGATTTTAATGGCTTTTTGCTTTCCGCGAGGGGCGACTTTATCCAGCCAGCGATAATAAAATGAACTCGAATCTTTTTTGGATTTTTCTGTTAAGTTGATGTCGGTTAGTAAATTTGAGTTTAAAGACTGTTTCCAGTGAAAAATTGTCGCTTGACTGACGATAATTTTACAGCCATAGGTTTTAGTTAAACCTTCCAAACGAGAAGCCGTATTCACCACATCTCCAATCACCGTTGAGTCCATCCGACTTTCTGAACCCAATGTACCGATCATCCCAATTCCTGTATTAATTCCTATACCAATTTTTAGAGGTTCTTTAATTCTAAATTGAGAGCGTTCTTCGTTAAATTTTTCGAGGCTTTTTTGCATCATTATCGCTGAATTAAGGGCATCTTGTGCATGAAGCTGTTCTCGATCAAAAACCGCCATGATCGCATCTCCGAGATACTTATCAATAAAGCCATAATTCGCGTCAATACAAGCGCTCATTTGATTAAAAAACACATTTAACCATTCATACGTTTCACTTGCAGTTTGAGACTCAGCAATGGTTGTAAAGCCGCGAATATCGCAGAATAAAATCGTTAATTCTTCTTCGGTGAAATTTCCTAATTTGATCGATTCAAAACCTTCAGGAGCAATTCGTTCAAGAAATTGTTCAGGAACAAATAACCGTAATGTTTCCGAAAAATATTCCTTAAACTGCATAGAAACTGCACCTTTTTGATCACCTTCATAAAGCATTTTATTATAGGTTTTAAAGCTTTGGTTTCGCATTTTATGGAGTTTCAATGTACTGGAAACTTTCGCCAAAAGCAAGCGACTATTAAACGGTTTTGTAATATAATCATCCCCCATCAATTCTAGCCCTCTCAGACGAGAATTATCATCATTTAAAGCGGTCAGAAAAATCACAGGAGTCACTTGGAGTTGCTGATCTTTTCGCAGATAATCACAGACTTCAAACCCATTCATATCCGGCATCATTATATCCAATAATACTAAATCTGGCAATGTGGTTTTTGCCAGTTCGATAGCTTCTATTCCCGATGCTGCTAAGAGAACTTCATAACCTTGTGATCCTAAAAGTTCTTCTAATAAAATAAGATTAGCAGGTTCATCATCAACAACTAAAATATGAGGTGAGCGCTCTGACATAGGGTTAGTAAATGATCAGACGGGGCAATCAGACAAAACAAATAGATCAAATTAGGTTAAATTAAATTTTCCCTAAAAATCCTTTCGCTTTAACCTTAATATTGATCAGTAAATATTTGCTGTAGAATGCCCCTAAGACTTCTGTTTTGAAATACAAAAATTTTTTCAACCCAGTCTCTAACTCTGGAGTAATGATTTCACCGTCGCTAATACTTGATCCACATCCAAAGGTTTGCTGAGGTAAGCCACTGCACCCGCCACCAAACAGCGTTCACGATCTCCTGCCATTGCCATCGCCGTAACCGCCACCACTGGAACAGACTGCCAAATAGAATGTGCCTTAAGTTGACGCATTAGTTCAAACCCATCAACTTCAGGAAGTTGAATATCCATTAAAATCAGATCAGGTAACATACTCTCCTGTACAAATGGTGAATTAATCATCTCCATCATCGTTTGACCTTCACAGATCAATTCAACCTGATATCCTTCCATCTCCAAAATCTCCGAAACCAACAACTGATTAAAGGGTTGATCTTCGACAACTAAAATGCGAGGAGCATTACGAGGATTAGAATTTGAACTAAGAGTTGCACTAGACAAGGTTTCCAAAGAGGGTTCAGACTGTTCATCGCTTTGTGTAAGAGTTTGTCGCATTTCCGTCAAAGGAAGCCAAACCCGAAACCGACTTCCAGTATTCAACTCAGACTGGAAAGAAACAGTACCCCCATGCAGTTCAGCCAAACGTTTTGTCAGAGCCAAACCCAAACCCGTCCCCTCATGTCGTCGCGTCAGTGAAGCGTCCACCTGTTGAAAAGGACGAAAAAGTAGATGCCAACGGTCTTCTGGAATGCCTATCCCTGAATCTTGTACTTCCAAACACAGGTATGGCGTACTGGCATTAACCGGAGAACAGTCGGGACGATAATCTCCCTGCATCTGGCTCCCGTAAGCCAAGCGTCCACTGAGTTTGACGCTGCCTGCTTCGGGTGTGAACTTGACTGCATTGGAGAGTAAATTAATGATGATCTGTCGAACTCGACGCTCATCAAGCAACACCTGATTGATCCGATAATCCAATTCTAGCGACAAAGCCAGTCGTTTTTTATCTGCCCGAGGTTGGATCATCTTCAGGCACTCGCTGCAAAGGCGATGAATCTCAACCGCTTGAAGATTCAGTTCAGTCTTTCCTGCTTCGATTTTCGATAAATCTAAAATATCGTTGATCAGTTGGAGGAGGTGTTGACCGCTTTTTTCGATCAGTTTCACATGATTAACTTGGCGGTGATTCAGTTCACCGGAAATTTGACGTTTCAGCAAGTCAGAAAATCCTAAAATGCTATTGAGGGGCGTTCGTAGTTCATGGGACATAGAAGCCAGAAACTCCGATTTCATCTGAGAAGCCCGTTCTAAGTCTTCGTTAATTTGCCGGAGACGGTCTTGAGACTGAGCGCGTTCAATGGCGGCTCCGAGGGTTCTACAAGCCGCATAGAGCATATCCCGTTGAGGATAGGCTTGCAATTGTTCAACATTGCGAGACTCTAGCGTTAAGACTCCAATAATCCGACCGTCTATGGCCGGAATTGGGAAAATCCCCAACTGTCCAATCGCGGGATGACGAAATCCGGCTACCGCTTTAGGATGGTTAGCGTAGTCTTGTACATAGACGGGTTGACCTGTTTCGACGACTTCCCAGAGTAGTCCTTGACCGTAAGGAATGCCTTGATCGAGTAATTTTTGCATCTCAGCAACGGCGGGTTCTCCGTAGCTGGCGATAAATTGACTGGATATTTCGTTATTAATCGGGCCTGCTTGTCTTTGATTGCCCTCTCCTGTGACAACTTTGACATCCCCGAAAGCCGCATTCATCACCCGCACGAGGTAGTTGAGCGCAAACTGAGCAATTTCTCGCAGGTTATCGGAGTTTTGCAAACGTTCATTTAAACCCAGTAGGAATTTTAACCGTCGTACTTCAGAGTTGAGGTTGGCTTGGGAGTTGCGGTAGTAAGTGACCTCTCGAAAGGTAAATAAGCATCCCCCACTCGGCATGGTAGTCGTGTAAACTTCTAGACAAACCCCGTTCTTTTGTTCTAGGCAAAAAGCCGACCCTTGAGATTCAGATTTCAGCAAACAAGCTTTTAAATGTTGACACTGTTCCTCGCTCCAGTACCCTTGGTTGACAATTTCTCTAAAAACCTTCTCAAAATCAGGTTGACTCGCCAGGAGTTCGATCGATAAGCCCCACAACTCCGTTAGTTTGAGGTTGAATAGGATCAGATGAGCGTTTTGATCAAATAGGGCGATCGCATTGTCTATCTGGTTTAATATTAATTCTTGTTCCTCCCTCCATTGCTGCAAGCTCATCAGTAGTTTGTCCTCTTCGTTTATTATGGTTTTTTGTTTCACTATTGAGATTTAAAAAAATCCAGCACGTTTTTTTTGATTATTTATTGATCTTTACAAAAATTCATGGTATTTAGGCATGAGTGGGATCAAGTCCCCCTGTGATCTAGGACACCTTCGTGATGGAAATCACAACCCGGGTTTCTATCTGACGGTAGAGGCAAAATCAAGATGGCAGTAGGTATTATACCTAAAGTTTAGGGGACTGAATCCGTCAAGACTGGACAGCTTGACTCGCTTGTTGAGTCCGAAGCAAGCCCAGCCTTTTAAAGGCGGTATACCGATGACCCCTCTACTGGCAATTTGTTCAAATCCGCAAAAAAGTTTTAGCTTTGATCCGGTTTGTTATAAAATGAAATCAATGTAAAGATTTATGTAGACCAGATGAGAAACTCGTTGTTATCCCTTTAGGGAGAGGACGAGTGATGGTAGGCTCATAGCCTATCACAGTCAACTCAGATCTACAGTCGTTCAGAGAGGATTGAACACGATGGCTTTTGAACTTCCAGAATTACCCTATGCCGCAGATGCTTTAGAATCCTCTGGGATGTCTAAGGAAACATTTTCATACCATCATGGCAAGCACCACGCCGCTTACGTTAAAAACCTTAATGGCATGATTGAGGGAACAGATTTAGCAGGTTCGTCCCTCGAAGAGATTGTTAAAGCAACCGCCAATGATCCCGGCAAAGCGGGTATTTTTAATAATGCCGCTCAAGTTTGGAATCACAGCTTCTTCTGGCAGTGCATGAAACCCGGTGGAGGCGGAAAGCCGGATGGCGCATTAGCCGAAAAAATTACTGCGGACTTCGGCAGCTATGAAGCGTTTGTAGAAGAGTTCAAAAAAGCAGCAGCTACCCAATTTGGTAGCGGTTGGGCGTGGTTAGTCCTAGACAATGGTACGCTCAAAGTCACAAAGACTGCTAATGCTGCTAACCCGATCGTTGAAGGAGCAACTCCTTTACTGACTTTGGATGTCTGGGAACACGCTTATTATCTCGACTTCCAAAATGCTCGTCCGGGTTACATTGAGAATTTCTTAGAGAAGTTAGTCAACTGGGATTTTGTTGCTGAAAATTTAGCAGCCGCTTAGTCGTCACAATCAGCAATTGGGTGTAGCGATTGGGTTGCACAACAAATATTGTTAAACTGAGAAGGCAGTCACAAGTCTTATAGTGGCTGCCTTTTCCATCGCTGTTGTCGTCTTGTGATCTTTATATGAATAGTGAAAATTTAGCCAAGTATATCGAAGCAACTGAGGGGATCTCGAAACCTTGGTTATTGGTTCAACTGCGATTACAGAAACTTCAGGAACGTCGTTCGCAGCTTGATTTTGAAGCGTATTTACAAGAGTTAGCAGATATTCAGAAAGACTTGATGAACTTGGGTGAATGGTGGGTTGGTCTTGAAGAGGAAGTGTTTGGAACAGATCGTTAATAGATCAGCTATCCCATAAAACTAATAAATTAGCCTGCGAATCCTAGTCATTCACGCGCTTCTCAAGGATATTGCCAGGGCAACAAACAAATTAACGGTTCATGGTAGATTGACCTTGAACTGGAGGTTGAACCCCAGTCCAGTCATCTGGCCGAACAAGATAAGGCTCGTTCAGATTCACGCTTTTGTCTGAGTAATTCCCGTGATTCTTGTCTGACTTGACCCGCCATAGCAGCAAGCTGCAAGTTGACAAAAGCATTCATCTCTTCCACTCCATAGCGAGTCGTTTGTAACAGTTGCCGTAGTCGTTCTTCGGCTTCTAGACTCAGATAGCCTGTACTTAAAGCATGGTTAACAACATCGTGAATGCAAGTCATAGTAGGATTTTCCTCTTTCAAAGTAGCTCGTTCCTCTCAGTATCCGAATATTCACGTCGCCACCTGCTAGACGAAAACATCGGCACTTATCATGTCATTAGGAGCGACTCTGAAAATTTATGCAGCTTTGACAGGTAATCTGTCCTGTAAAATCTTGTGATTTAGATCACCAACCCAGACTGTAAAGGAATTGAAGTAAATACCTATGGAATCCGCACACCAAACCTTACTGCAACAACTCACTTCTCTGTCCAAACGTCATTCGAGCTTAGGCTCTCGTCTCTGTTTAGCGGCTCAAGAACTTCAGCAAGTTGGCACACCTATCTCAGAACAATTACTTGAGGAATTGGTTAAATACAATCGGGACTTCAACTGCCTCCAACAAGAGGTGATTGCAGAAGGTGAATCGATTTCTCCAGAGGGAATTTCCCTCTCAGACTTAGAAAAGCGACTCCATCAGAAAGTTCAGCCGATCAACTCTCAAAATTTACGCTCCCAAGCCTTAATCGTCTTGGAACGGGTTTTGAGTCTAACGCACAAGGATCAGGGGACTTTTGCACCCTTACAAACGGTTAAACAAGCTGCCACTCAACTGCGAACTCAAATTACAGATCCAACGGTTGAACTTTCTACAGAAGTCGAAGCACTAATTGCGGGTGAACATCCTTTAAGAGCTTTGCTGACTTTGATAGAAACTTCAGAGAGTTTGGATGATGAACATTGGGTGCTCCTCGAAGAAAAGGTTGCAGCTTCTTTTGGGAAAGCCTTAGCAGTGGCGATTTCTCGCGGTAAAATCGCTCTGTCTGTCTCCGAAACGGTTTCTACTTCTTTACCTCCTGCGGCTAACCCTGATATTGTCATTTTGGGTGAACCGACTTCTCTGGCACCTCAAGATGTAATTATTGTTCCGAGTCTTGAAGTTCCCAAAATACTCCCCACAATTGACGGAACAAATATTGTTTTTGGAAATGCTCCCATTTCAGGAAAATCTATTCCTCCTCAAGTCAGTCAACTCAAGCCTGTTGGTTTGAAGCTGAGAGTTTCTATTCAAAGACTCGGCGATCGCGAATATGGCGCAAATGAATATGCGGGAACTCGTGGCCAGGGTCTGGCTTTAGAAGCGTTTCAAATTAGTATTGTTCCTCCGGTTCCCGGTTTGAGTTTACGTTATGGGGCGCATATTTCAGAAGTGGGAGATACTCCGATGATTTCCGAAGGATCTCCCGTTGGCGAACCCGGTAAAAACCGCCAAATTGAGGGATTTTCTATTGAACTGACTGGGCCACAAGCCTCGAACTACGATATTTTTTACACGGCTCACGTCCAAAATGTCGGTGATGTTCCGGTTTGTTCTAATGGGAAATTCTGCGGAACTCGTGCTAAGGCGTTGCGGGTTGAGGGGATGCAAGTTTGGATACAACCGAAGGCTTGAATCTGTTCTTCTCCCTAGCCTAGATTTTGGCTGACGGTGTTACGCTGTACATCTGTGGACAAACACATCTGACGCGATGGCAATGCCTTCAACCGATAGGTTGAGAGCAAAGGAGCCGTCCCTCAAAGCACGAATCATAATGTTCCGTGCGCCGCCCCAGTCTCGGTCATGTTCGTGACCACAACCGGGGCATTTGAATATCTTTGATGCACCTAGTTTTGAGTGCTGGTGTCCGCACTTAGTACAGGTCTTTGAAGTATAAGATTCGTTGACGTCAATCACTGCAACTCCACGCTTCTTAGCCACTTGTTTCAAGTGCAACTTGAACCGATAATGAGACCAAGTTAGCATTTGCCTTGCTGTTTTACTATTTAGCTTTCGCTTAGATTTGACAACCATCTGTGAAGTCTCAAAGGTTGGCAAGAAGATAACCTTGTATTGACTCGTGATATAGTTGGCTACTTGCTTGTGGCACTCCGAGACTAAGTTGTGAATCCTCACCCTGATTCGATTGGCTGCCTGATTCATTCGTCGCTTTTGTTTGCGACAAGCTTTAG
>NZ_JAYGHR010000020.1:0-53882 GCF_034932365.1 Limnoraphis robusta BA-68 BA1
AGTGTCAGTCTGTGGAGCGACCGTAAGAGCTGAACAGAGCAAATCTGTTAAGCCAGGTGCTAAGAAACAGAAACCCAAATAGCGATGTTTGGGAATCCCTCGTCTCCGGCGAGGGAGGATGTCAATGTTTTTTCAGTGCAGATTGGGAATTTGCGCTCTTAACATGGAGATAGAAGGGTTATTTGAGCGAAGCGCTCGTGTGATTAGGAGAACACTACTTTCATGCCATCATCTCAAAAATTAAGATATGCCTATTTTCCCGGATGTGTGGCTCAAGGTGCCTGTCGGGAACTTTATCAGTCTACGGCTATTTTGACTCAAACCCTTGGGATTGAACTGGTCGAGCTGAAGAAAGCGTCTTGTTGTGGATCGGGTACGTTTAAGGAAGATTCCCAACTTCTCGAAGATACGGTCAATGCGCGTAATATCGCCTTAGCTGAGGAACTCAATTTGCCTCTGTTGACGCATTGCAGCACTTGTCAAGGGGTGATTGGTCGGGTTGATGAACGCCTGAAAGATTTTCAGCAAAATAGCCCCGCTTCTTTAGAACAGATTAATCATTTACTCGCTAAAGAAAGCTGTAGCCCCTACAAAGGAACCACTGAGGTTAAACATTTACTCTGGGCGCTTGTTGCGGACTATGGTTTGGATGAAATTCAACGTCGGGTGACTCGTAAACTCTCGGGGTTAAACT
Source organism: Limnoraphis robusta BA-68 BA1 (assembly GCF_034932365.1). NCBI lineage: Bacteria > Bacillati > Cyanobacteriota > Cyanophyceae > Oscillatoriales > Sirenicapillariaceae > Limnoraphis > Limnoraphis robusta. The sequence continues at coordinate 695 of NZ_JAYGHR010000020.1, forward strand.
GTGCGGCGTTTTATGGTTGTTACCTGTTACGCGCTCAAACCAGTCTCCCCTATGATGATCCTTATCAACCGGAGTCGATGGAAAATTTGTTTCGCGCAGTGGGGGCGACTCCGATTTATTACCGGGGACGGACTCAATGTTGCGGTTGGCCGCTTTCGAGTTATGCGACGGATCTGTCGTTTCAAATGGCGGGAAATCATATCACTGAAGCGATTGACTTGGGGGCTGATTGCATGGTAACGCCTTGTCCGTTATGTCATCTCAATCTTGATTCTCGTCAACCGGAAGTCGAAAAGGTGATTGAGCGATCGCTCGGTTTACCGATTCTACACCTTCCTCAACTGGTGGCGTTAGCATTGGGGATTGAACCGAAGAAACTCGGCTTAGACCGTCATGTGGTGTCCACTCAGCCTGTTTTGCAAAAGTTAGGACTTTAGACAGTTATCAGTGACCAGTGACCAGTTTTCAGTGACCAGTTTTCAGTGACCAGTGACCAGTGGGGACAGTTATCAGTGAACAGTGACCAGTGACCAGCGCAAACTTGCGACCCGGCGGAATAGTCGGTAGCGCGAACTCGCGGCCCGGCGGTTTCCGGCGAGAGCGAAGTTCGTAAGAGAGCAAAGTTTGTAAGAGAGTGACCAGTTAGCAGTTAAAGACTTCCCCTCTTGCCTGTTGCCTATTGCATGATTGCATGATTGCCTCTTGCGCTTTTGCATGATTGCCTCTTGCCTGTTGCCTGTTGCCTGTTGCCTATTGCCTATTGCCTTTTAACTGGTAATGAGTGACTGGTCATGAGTGACTGTAAACTGTTCACTGACCCTGCCCCCCGGAGCGAACATAATATTACGGAGTCTAAAGTTTTATCGCCTTGTGTATCTTGCTCGCCAAAGACTGGGATAAAGTGATGGAATATATACGATAATTCAGCTCTAGAACTTGCCATAAAATCTACAACGATGTAGATTCTGCAAAACTTGAGATCCTTTGGAGAGCTTATTCAATGTCTCATTCAGTCAAAATTTACGATACCTGTATCGGTTGTACCCAGTGCGTTCGGGCTTGTCCTGTAGATGTTCTTGAAATGGTTCCCTGGGACGGTTGCAAGGCAAAGCAAATCGCATCTTCTCCCCGTACAGAAGATTGCGTGGGTTGCAAACGCTGTGAAACCGCTTGTCCGACTGACTTCCTAAGCATTCGGGTTTATCTGGGTGCTGAAACAACCCGGAGTATGGGTCTGGCTTACTAAAATCTGGGACAAACAAGAAGTTCTTCTGAACTTATCTTTGAGTCACTATTGCCGTTTTAATGGTTGTAGAGAGGGAGAATTAACTTCCTCTCTATTTATTTGCTGATTTTAGTTTGAGAGGCTTGACGTTCGACCATCAGACCCGTACCTTGAGTTAAGATCTCTCAAAACCTGATTCCCGAAATTTCCGCAGTATAGTGAACTAAGTCCAAATGCTATTGAAACGGGGTCAAAAGCAACAGGGTGGCGGATTCATTCAAAAACTTATATTCTCAATCAATATCCCATCTGGTGCTAACTATTTCTGTAAACCGAATCCCAAACGTTGTAGCTTTAACCGTTTCTTTATTCGCATTTGATTTGATTCTTCGTAGGAGTAACAACCCTGATGTGTGGAATTGTTGGTTATATCGGCACTCAAACCGCTAGTGAAATCCTGTTGAGTGGCTTAGAAAAGCTAGAATATCGTGGCTATGACTCGGCTGGAATGGCGACGGTTTGGCAAGGTCAAGTTCATTATATTCGAGCGAAGGGTAAACTCTATAACCTCCGCAACAAACTCGCCAATACAGAAATGTCAGCCAATATCGGGATTGGTCATACTCGTTGGGCGACGCACGGAAAACCAGAAGAACGCAATGCTCACCCTCATCTTTCCCCCGATGGAAAAGTTGCCGTTGTTCAAAATGGGATTATCGAAAATTATCGCGAATTACGTGAAGAACTCAAAGCAAAGGGGTATGAGTTTAAATCAGATACGGATACCGAAGTTATTCCTCATCTGATTTCTGAATATCTCTCTCAACCGTTACCTGATGGGATGGTTTGTTCTCCTTCTGTATTTGTGGATGCGGTACGATCTTCGGTGAATCGACTGACTGGGGCTTTTGCGATCGCTGTTGTTGGTGCTGATTTTCCCAATGAATTAATCGTTGCTCGTCAACAAGCACCGCTTTCGATTGGTTTAGGTCAAGGCGAATTTTTCTGTGCGTCTGATACGCCTGCTTTAGTTCCTTATACGCAAACGGTTCTCAGTTTAGAAAATGGCGAACTCGCCCGTTTAACGCATTTGGGGGTTGAGGTTTATAGTTTCACAGGTGAACGCCTCCATAAAATGCCGCGTATTCTCGATGTGAGTCCTACTCTGGTTGAGAAACACTCCTTCAAACATTTTATGCTCAAAGAAATTCACGAGCAACCGGGAGTGGTGCGAGACTGTTTGCAGGCTTATATTAATAGCAATTGGGAGCTTGAATTTGAAGCCAAAATAACGGATGAATTGCATCCGGCTCCGGTGAATACGAACGAATCTCCGATACAATTAGGATTACCCGATGAATTATTAGAAAATCTCGAACAAGTGCAGATTTTGGCTTGTGGGACGAGTTGGCACGCGAGTTTAGTCGGGAAATATTTACTCGAACAATTAGCGGATTTACCGACAACTGTACAATATTCTTCAGAAGCCCGTTATGCCCCCTCGCCGATCAGACCGAATACATTAACAATTGGGGTGACTCAATCGGGTGAAACGGCTGATACTTTGGCGGCTTTATCGATGGAAAAACAACGTCGTTTGAATGCACCAGAACAGTTTAAAGCTCGACTCTTAGGGATTACCAACCGCACGGAAAGTTCACTCGGTCAGTTAGTTCCTCATCTGATTAATACTCGCGCTGGAATTGAAATTGGGGTGGCTGCAACGAAGACGTTTACGGCTCAAGTTATAGCCTTTTATCTATTGGCGATAGATTTGGCTTGGCGACGACAGACTTTACCTCAGTCTCGTTTACAGGAAATTCTTAAAGGTTTGCGAAAGTTGCCTTCTCAAATTGAACTGATTTTAAATACTCAAGCCGCTAATATTGAGGAGTTTTCCCACCAGTTTAGTGATACGAAAGATTTTATCTTTTTAGGGCGTGGAATTAATTTTCCAATTGCCTTAGAAGGGGCATTAAAACTCAAAGAAATTAGTTATATTCACGCCGAAGGTTATCCCGCAGGAGAGATGAAACATGGGCCGATCGCGTTATTAGATAAAGATGTGCCTGTTGTGGCGATCGCGATGCCGGGAACAGTCTATGAAAAGGTGATTTCTAATGCTCAAGAAGCAAAGGCTAGAGATGCCCATTTAATTGGGGTAACAGCGAAAGAAACTTTAGAAGAATCTGATGTTTTCGATGATATTTTACCTGTTCCTTTGGTCGATGAATTGTTATCACCGATTTTAGCAGTTGTTCCTTTACAACTCTTGGCTTATTATATTGCGGCTCGGCGAGGTTTAGATGTAGATCAGCCTCGTAATTTGGCAAAATCGGTAACAGTTGAATAGTTAATTTTATGCTGTTTTAACTGTTGTAGCGATAAAATAAAGTCGTTTACTATCGAATAAAGTCCTTGACTAAAAAATAAAGTTCTATACTAGCAAATAAAGTTGTATACTGCTGGTATAGGGCTTTTGTACTGTATTGGAATCGCTCCACAGTTCGGGCAAGCTCTACAACCTCTATGGGGCTAGAAAATGGCGAAACGTAGTCGTAGTAGTAGTTCAACTGTTATAGAACAGCGATTGAAGGAAGGTCGAGGTCAAGGGAAAGGAGAAAACTATAACCCTTGGTTACATACACAAGACGTTGCATCACAGGGATTGGCTATCCGAATTAAGGGCTGGAAAACAAGCAGAGTTCATCATCTGTTGAGTAAGCTTGAGGGTCAGTATTTTTACGTTCTTGAGTGGTCTGAGATTGTCTCTGATATTCGCGAACAATATCCTCTTTTACCCTTAACAGAAACTTTAGCGATCGCTGAACAGCTAAATATTTCTCATCCAAGTGACCCTTACAGCAAAGAACCAGTTGTAATGACCACCGATTTTCTGATTACTTCCCAGAGGAACTTTATTAACCCAATTGACCAAGCTCGAACCATTAAGTATGCTAAGGATTTACAATCTCAGCGAACTCTAGAAAAGTTAGAAATTGAAAGATGTTACTGGCAAAAACGCAATATAGATTGGGGAATTGTTACTGAACGCGAAATCCCTAAAACAGTTGTTGAGAATATTAAGTGGCTGCATACTTATCTCGATGCTACCGAACTATTACCCCTGACACAAAGGGAACTTGATCGCATAGAGATAGTTCTTGCCCGATTGGTTATTGAAGCAAATAGCTCTCTAACTAATATTACTAACCTTTGCGATGACCAACTTGGTATAGAACCAGGTACAAGTCTTTCTGTAGTTCGTCACCTATTAGCAAATCGAAAATGGACGACAAATATGAATAAGGCAATTATACCGAGTAAAAAGGTAGAGATTGCTGTCAAGTCAGTCAGTATTCAAGAGCAAGTTGAGGGGATCGGATGAAACTCTATATCAATATGCTCTGGGAGTGGAAACTTCAGGGAAGCGAGGATGCAGAATCTCGAATCGAGCGTCTGCTTTGGACAGATATCTCAGGTGTTGATATTGCAACTATTGAGATCTTAAACCCAAAGGCTTTACCCATGTTTCAAAAATATAAAGATATTGAATTTGCAATTGAAAATCAACATATACAGATACTCGAAGTTGATCCTTATGCAACTTTGCTCAGATCTGAAGAAACCATTCCAGAAAAACATCGAAAATATAGAGATGAAGCTTGGGATGTTATTTCTAAATTAGTTGAGAATAACAATGGAGAAATCTTTTATCCGAAAGAAAGGGGAATGTTGCTAAGAGATGCAGAGCAAAAAACAGGGCGGACGAGAATGACTCTATACAAATATTTGCGTCGCTACTGGCAGGGTGGGCAAACTAAAAACGCTTTACTGCCTTTATTTGATAAATGTGGCGCAAAAGGTAAGCTAAGAAACAGTCATGGGCTTAAGCGAGGTCGTCCTACAAAACTTGCCAAAGCAACTGCAATACCCAGAGGAGTTAATGTTGATGAAAATATGAGAGACAAATTTAGGCGAGGAATTAGCAAGTTCTATGAAAATGCTAACGGACGAACTTTGCAAGATGCTTATGACAGAACACTAAAAGAATATTTTAAAAAAGGTTATGAATTAGCACCTGATGGTACTTTGATACCTTACTTACCTCCAGCCAGCGAATTGCCAACTTTCGGACAGTTTTATTATTGGTATGAAAAAGAGCGCAATGCTGAACAATCACTTTCTAAACGTAAAGGACAACGCCGTTACAACCTCAGCTATCGTGAAGTTTTAGGTGATTCAACTCAGATGGCTTTCGGCCCCGGATCGCTGTATCAAATTGATGCAACCATTGGCGATGTCTATCTTGTCAGTTCTTTAGATCGAAGCAGAATTATCGGTAGACCTGTTATTTACATTGTTATTGATGTTTTTAGTCGGTTAATAGTAGGAATTAGTGTGAGTTTGGAAGGGCCAAGTTGGTTGGGTGCAATGCAAGCTTTGGAAAATACTGCCAGTGATAAAGTTAGCTTTTGTAAAGAGTACGGGATTGAAATTACACAAGAAGACTGGCCGAGTTGTCACCTACCAGAAGAAATTCTTGCAGATCGAGGAGAATTGGAAGGCTACAATGCTGATAATTTAGTGAATGCTCTAAATGTAAAAGTTTCAAATACTCCTCCCTATCGTGCTGACTGGAAAGCAATCATTGAGCGTAATTTTCGACTAAGTAATGACAAGTTTATTCATTGGATACCTGGGGCTGTTTATCGACCTCGTGAGCGAGGTGATACTGACTACCGTTTAGATGCTGTACTAGATTTACATCAGTTCCGTAAATTAATGATTTTATCTGTTCTAGACCATAACAAAGAGCATCGGATGGACTGGTATCGCATGGATGAGTACATGATTCAAGCTCATATTGAGCCTTACCCAATTGATTTGTGGAATTGGGGTATCCATAATCGAGTTGGACACTTAAGAAAAGTTCCTTCTGAGGTTATTAAACTTAATCTTCTGACCACAACTCAAGCTACTGTTACATATCGAGGTATACGTTTTGAAGGGTTATTTTACTCTTGTGATCTAGCCTTAAAAGAACAATGGTTTGTAAGAGCAAGAGAAAGAGGAACTTGGAAAATATCTGTTGCTTACGATCCTCGGAAACTAGATACTCTTTATCTTAGACTTGAAGATGGGCGAAGAATTGAAGCTTGCTACCTTGTAGATGCAGACAAAACATTTAGAGGTCTAGATTGGTATGAAGCTGTTGATTATTTTGAGTTGCGGAAACAGTCTAAAGAAGCATCTAGAACGAGAAAACAGCAATCTAAAGCGACTTTACAAGCCCAAATGGAACAAATTATTAATCAGGCAACAGAGCAAACCTCTGAGGCTTCAGAGTTTGCTGAGGTACAGAGTAAGCGATCGCGCATTAAGGGAATTCGACAGAACCGGAAACAGGAAAGGGAAATAGAGCGCGAAACTCAAGCTTGGCAACTAGGACAAGAGGAATCAGTAGGCAACTTCGGACAAGTTATTCCATTAAAATCTACAACTGAAGAAGCAAAAGATAATGAACCCGAAATTCTTTGTGAACAGTCAGAGAAAGATGTGTCTACGAATGAAGTTTCTGAGACTTCAATTGAAATTGATTCATCTCATGTACCTCAATCTCAGTTGATTAACAAATTGCGTAAGTTGCGTCCCCAAACATGGAATGATGATGAAGATTAACCAACATATTCCGTCTATATTAGTAGGTAAAGGTAGGATTGAACAGGCAACTTATCGAGATCCTGAACTACCCAATTATCGAGATAATCCTCTGATCGAAGCTCTTCCAGCTATTTTGACCCAGGATGAAACCGCAGAACTGTTAGCTGATTATCCTGACTATGACAAAGAGCAACGCACTATGCCTGCTCACCTGCGCTTACACTTAATTCAAAATGCCCTTCAGTTTTTTGCACCGCTACCTGTTCACTTTGATTTGGAGCAACGATTTTCACGCATGATCCGAGTAGGATATCAAGCCAGAAATCCTGCTATAAATGGATTCTGGGGAGATGTACAGACGCGAGTTCAATCTTTAAGAACAACTCGTCAATCTTCACGGTCAACTGCTACAGGATTTACGATTGTTGGTATTAGTGGTGTTGGTAAAACGACTTCTATTGAAGCTATTCTTTCACTGTATCCGCAGGTAATTCTCCATCATTGCTACCGTGAGAATAATTTCAGTTTTACCCAAATCGTATGGCTCAAATTAGATTGTCCTTTCGATGGTTCTATCAAAGGGTTATGCTTAAACTTTTTCCAGGCAGTAGATGATTTACTGGGAACTCGCTACTACGAGAATTATGCTAGTGGTCGTAAAACTGTAGATGAATTGCTGCCTCGCATGGCACTGGTTGCTTCTTTACACTCAATTGGCGTGTTGGTGATTGATGAAATTCAGCATCTCAGTCAAGCCAAAAGTGGCGGTTCTAGCAAGATGTTGAACTTTTTTGTTCAGTTGATTAACACCATTGGATTACCCGTTGTACTGGTTGGAACTTACAAGGCTATATCTGTTTTGAGTGGGGAATTTAGGCAAACTCGCAGAGGAACTGGACAAGGGGATCTGGTCTGGGACAGAATGAAAAAGGATGAAATTTGGGACTGGTTTTTGGAATGCCTTTGGGGGTATCAATATGTACAGAAACGATCTAAATTAACGCCCGAATTAAGTGATGCTTTATATGAAGTGACACAAGGCATCACAGATTTTGCTGTTAAAGTCTATATGCTCGCTCAAATTCGGGCGATCGCAATGGGAGAAGAAACGGTAACTGCACAGGAAATTCGATTAGTTGCTCAGGAAAGTCTGCGGATGGCTAATCCTATTTTGCAAGCCCTGAGAACAGGCGATACTCGAATCCTTCATACTGTAGAAGATGTACATCCGATTGATTTAGATTCCTTTTTGCAAGAAGCCCAAAGTAAGCTCAATAAGGCAGAACAACTCCAAGCTTTAAGTAGAACAAGAAACAAATCTAGTCCTGAAAAACCATCGCCAACGCAGACAACTTTTCAACCTGAAACCGGAACAAAGAGTGTTGAGACTCCACCAAAAACGTCTAGAACCCGCAAGAAGAAAAAGTTAGCAGCAGATAGTTTGCCTGCAATTGCAGCAATGGGAGAAAAACAAAAGTTGACCGCTTATGATTCTATTAGAGAGGCAGGTTTGATTCGTCCGGCAACTGAGTATTTACAAGAGGAGGTTAGCTAATGATTGGTTGCTTTCCTGATCCTTATCCTGATGAATTACTGTATAGTGTTTGCGCTCGTTACCATCAACGAGTTCAATATCCGAATAAGAAGAATACCTTGCGAGAATTATTTGGTGATGAAGCGGCGATCGCAGTTGTTGATCTCCCGAGTAATCTGAGCAATCTTGTCTCAGCATTACCAACTGGCAGTCCCTATACAGTTGAAAAATTAATTAATCAACATACTTTATTGCCTTTCTTTGCCCCTTTCCTCGACCCTCAACAATTTCGGCAACTTTGGGCAGATATGGAAGGTTCGCGTGGCTCTGCTATTTATATGCGTTCTGGATTAATGGCTAGTGTAGTTCAACCTCCAGAATGGCTGAGGTTTTGTCCGGAATGCGCTCAAGAAGATCAACATAAATTTGGTGAATCTTACTGGCATCGTCTTCATCAAATACCTGGAGTAGAGATTTGCCCTCAGCACCAAATTCGATTAGTTAACAGCCAAGTTCGAGTACAAAATCCTACGACTCGCCATGAATTTATTACAGCAGATCAAGGAATCAAGTTACCAAAATCTCAGTCTTATACCCTGAAAGATTCACATCACGATCTTTTATTAAAAATTGCTCAAAATGCTGCTTGGCTTTTAGAAAAACATATCTCTCCACCCGGACTAACGATTTTGCTCAAACGTTACCGAGAGTTACTGGCAGAGCGAGACTTAGCAACTTATAGTGGTAGGGTCAGAGCAAGTAAGTTGTTAGAAGAGTTTAAACGCTTTTATCCTGACGATTTACTACAACGACTTCAGTGTGAAATTGATCCAAAAAGCGAACATAGCTGGTTATTACGATTAGTGCGATCGCCTAAAGGTTCTCAGCATCCATTACGCCACTTGCTGCTGATTCAATTTTTGGGTCACAATGTTGAGTCATTTTTTAAACTTCCTAAGCAATTTCAACCATTTGGCACGGGGCCTTGGCTCTGTCTAAATCGAACCGCTAGCCATTTCCGTCAGTCTGTCATTCAAGAATGCGATATCACTTACAGTCAAGAGCATGGTAAACCCATCGCTACTTTTTCTTGTACTTGCGGATTTATTTATTGTCGTACCGGGCCGGATCGCACAGAAGAAGATCAATTACGCATTACTAAAATAAAAGCCTTTGGTTCTACATGGGAGAATAGCCTCAGAGAACTTTGGCAAGATTCAACTGTTAGTCTGCGAGGAATGGCGCGTCAGCTTGGTGTCGATCCAAATACTGTTAAACTTCATGCTGCGGCTCTATCGCTTAATTTTCCGCGTCAAAGTAAGCGACAAACTAATCGGAGTCAAAGAAAATTAGTGGGTAGTGAAAACAAAAAGCAGGAAATTTTGGAAATTACTTTGGAAAAATATCGCTCAGAATGGCTAAGTGCCAGAAATAATAATCCTGAAGCCGGACGTAATACTTTACGAAAACAGTTTCAGCGAGTTTACACTTGGTTGCGAAGACACGATCGCGAATGGCTAGAAGCGCATCTGCCAGCTATACAGCAAAAAGCACCTCCCCCGCCTCGTGTGGATTGGGAAAGTCGGGATAATGAATTGGCTGAGTCAGTCAAATTGGTAGCAGCAAGTCTTTATAGTAAACTAGGAAAACCGAAGCAGGTTACAATTTCGGCGATCGCTAGAGAATTAGGTCAATTAGCGCTTATTCAGAAACATCTTGATAAGTTACCTTTAACAGCAAAAGTTCTAGAAAGTCTGGTTGAAAGTCGAGAAGCTTTTGCAATCAGGAGAATTAACTGGGTAGTAGACTGTTACTGCCAGGAGGGAGTGTGTCCGCCGAGGTGGCAGTTAGTCCGTCGAGCAGGTCTACGTCCAGAGGTTGAACTGCTACCATCAGTACAAGATGCTCTCAATCAAGCTCTGGAAATTCTCAAGCAAATACCTCACCAACATGGCAAAGATTGTCCGCCTCAGCGAATGGCCCTTTGATCAAGATGAATGTGTAACGCTTTGGTGGTTGCGATCGCCTTGGCGAGAATCGACTCATCGGCAATGGCGCACGACTGCGGTGTTCAAACAAGAGTCAGGTGAATTTAGAGAAGTCGATTTTCCTTGGGGATTAATACCTTGGCTGCGATTGGGACAATTGAGTTCTCCAGGCTTTAAAAAACCTGGATTCTAAGCGGAATTGCTACTCAGATTAAAATCTGCTTCGCAATACTGCTTACGATACGATCTAGAAAGACTACCTAGAAAATATCGATGTGGGAGACTCAACACTCCCCTAACAACCTTAGCTAAGTGCTGTGTTGATACTTTTGATTTTCGGATTATATTGGCAGCACCATTACAGTCCGCATTAATTAATTGACCTCTAGAACCTCTAAACAAACCTCTTTGAACTCGCTTTCCTGATGAAGTCCACCCTATGGGTTTCTCACCAAATGTAGGTAGAATATCACTATCTAAGAAACTGGCTTTTGAGGTATAAGATTCTTCAGTCTCGATAAACTCTATCCCGTGTTGTTCACAAAGTTGAGCAATGCGGGATTTTAGTTTTGCCGTGGGAATCTGTACAAAAGACTGGTTATTCTTCTTGCCCATATTGATACTGTCTTTATGGCGCTGATTCCATCCAAATACAATGGTTGAAACCTTATTCTTGAGACACCAGTTAATGATAAACCTTGCGGCTTTATTAACATTGTCACGCATCTGACGATTGCGCTTTTCGGTAATAGATGCAAGATGTTCATCCCAGTAACCTTGCTCCTTCCCAGTCTTTAACTGAGCAACCTGCTTGTTATACCATTGATTTTGGGATTTCACCTTTTTGCCATCAATGATGAACGATTTACCTGTCGTACTAACGCAAGTTAGCCAGTTATTCAATCCCGGATCGATCCCAAGTATGTGTTCAGATTGTTCAACTTGTTTGACTTCTGACTGTTCGTAGACAAACTCTAGGTAAAAACTATTGTTGCGCGGAATAAACCGAAACTCTTTGATAGCATTAAAGCTCAAATTAGTGGGCATAGGCAACGTAAAGCTATCAATCCCAAACCAGGCTTTTACTTGCTTACCCAATGAAAATTGTAAATGACCATCGGTTAACTTTACCCATCGTTTTGGATAGCTTACAACTGCTAGACCCCCTTTCTTTCTGTATTTTGGAAGCTTAGGCTTATTGGTTAATTCCCCTCGCTTGTACATTCTAATTAGTTTCTTGTAAGAGTTGAATGATTCAACCACGCCATGCAAAGTTTGTTGAGCGCAAGCTGACCTTAAAGCTTTAAAATGCGGGTTATTTTTTAACCTTTTATCAAGGTCATACTTCGATAAGAAGTGATTCGCCTTGAAAAACATCTGGCGACATAAATAAATTCCGCAATTTATTAGCTTGTTGGATTCTGAGCAGATATACTCAAGTATCGCTGCTACTTCTTGGTTGCTATTAATTAAGTGTTGTTGACATCCGTACAATCTCATCACCTCCTGTAGATATAATACCAATAAACAGTATTGAAAATCAGAGGGGAAAATAATGGCAGGTTTTAACCTGCCGTGTCGTTATTCAACCAGTCGTTAAAACGAACTGGCTAACTTCCTCCCGTGTTATTTAAGGTTTTTCAAAATGGGCAACCCGTTTGGAATGAAACGACGGGTGATGTCTTTAAGCTCGTGATTTATGATTCATCCTCGGCTACACTCTCCCAGGTCGCAAACATCCCAACCCTAGCCAATTATCTACTTGAAGGTGAAAGTAATTTAACCGAATATTGCATTAAATTTCAAACCCCACAAGGTATTACGCTTGTGTTTCCGGTCTTGGAGTGTATTCGGGCTTTTCTGGTTCCGAATAAAACATTAGCATTTGGGTTACTAGAACCCAACTACTTTGAGCGTGTAATTACTCGAAATGAAATTATCGGTAATAAACTGCTTTTAGATTTTTCAGAGGATATGGCTAAACGAGTTTTAAGTAAGCCGTTTACGTTTTCTGTGGCTCGGTTGTTACATGATTCATCGTTTCGCTCTGCATGGGATCGGGTGTATCGCGATCGCCTCAGTCAAGCCTCACAGGTCAACTGGAATTCCTCGATTCCACTCGTGACTAATTTACCCCGTTTTACTTCTAATTGGCACGTTAGAGGTCTGTTAACCGAGCAAATTCTATGGGTTCAGCAAATATTGGAAGTTGCACCAGTGCGATCGCTACCTTTCTCAGAACTTGAATTTACGCATCCTCGGATTAAAAAGCGAGAGTCTGTTGAAAAAAAAGTTGTTAAGCGACAAAGAAAACAAAAAAAAGCTGTTCATAATGAAAACGTAATAGAAACTGAAGCAAGCCCTCCTAAGCTTGCAACGCCAACCCGTAACCTTCCTCGTTTAAGAAGCTCGATTATTGAAAGGAAAAAGCTCAAAATAACTCAAACCGGGGCTACCTCAGTCACGGTTCCAAAGACAACTGCTGATCTCTCTAAAGTTGATAATCAAGACTCGGAAGCTGTTTTGAAAAGCCAAACTGTTAATCTTGCTGATACAGGAGTCGGAGGACAAAATCAACCTGCTGAATTTGCCCTTCGTTCGCCAATGGATATCTTTGTTGCTACAGATGATGGACTCAATGAGTTTGCTGAAGCAATTCGCTTTTTGGATGAGACACATTGGAATATTTCAGTGACTTGGGAAGTGCGAGAGTTCGCAAAAGAAACTCTGTTTGCCAAGATTGCTGATCGCACGAGAAAGTTTGCTTTAGTCAAGCTAGAAAGCTCAGAACAGATTTCTTGCTGGATATTGGAGTTTGGTAGACCTGATAATTTCTCGATTTCTACACTGCTTTTCTCCTTATCTCCACAAAATGTTCAGGCACAATATGAGAATCTTCTAGATCAATTATTAACTCAAGCTTTACTTCCTCAAGGTGGATGGCAACGTAGTATCCTTAAAAAGCTTCAAGAAGAAATAAGTGGATTTGTCTTTGCTCTAACTAAACATACCAGTAAATCTACTGAGGATTGGGGAGAAAGACTCTATAAGAAGGCTAAAGAAATTATCAATCTGTAAAAAAGATTCAGAAGTGACCTTAAATCAAGCTATTAAGAATTACCAGATCGAGCCTAGAAATTTTTTCTACTACTTGGAGCTTGAAAGACTGGTTTTGTTCTGGTTGACAGTGAATCCGTAATCCTGAGCAATAGAGCCTTTATGTTGAATTTTTATGAATTTAATCGCCACATTATTAAAACTTTATAAAACTTGTTTTATTTGTAAAGCTTTTGTAAAGATTATCTGATTTTCAAAGACAGTCATAACTTTTATTGTTAAGCTGGATTCACTGGGGTGGAAAACATGAGGAAAACTCAGAGTGAAGTGGGTGTTCCTAATTTATCGGACAATGTTTGAGGCTGGAAGTTCCCTACGGTGGGGCAATTAGCTTTTCAAGTCTAACGTTGATTATGTACTCCCACTCAGTTAATGCTGCTGAGTCGAGTTAATTTGTGCATCTTTTCTCTACTGTTATTGGCAAAATTTAAAGAGTTATGATCAATTGCAAATCCATAGTCAGTCTGGCTGTCACTACCCTTCTATCGACAGTAACGTCTTTCACTTACCAGAAGTCAACTATAGCAACTCCCCGTCGTATTTCGACTACTTTTTATTGTGTACAAAATAATTCTTCTGGTGGATGGGCTACGGTTGCTAGAAGGGGTGAAAATGTTACACCTCCAATAATTACCTGGAATACATACTACTTTGGCTCTGAATATACACCTGAGAAACGTTGCAATTTTGTTTCCAATAAGTTAACCTCAGTAGTGGCAGCAAATGGTGGAAGCTTACAAGATCTACTCCTGACAATCGGCCCGGTTAACGGTTTGACAGTTGTTTGTTATGTCAATGAAGGTCAGGAAGCTTGTAATAGCTACAATATGTTATTCACTCTCAAACCAGAGAATGCGCGAAGAGCAGGTGAAGTTCTGGCTCAAATTTTGAATTTTAGTGTGACAGGTACTGGTAGTCCCGTCCAAGAACAAAATGGACGGCCTTATGTTCGGCTAGATCAACTTAATCAGATTTTAGGGCCTGAAACTATAGATGCTCAACCGAATCCGAGTCCTCGTGTACAACCGAATCCTCCCCAACGTCAACCCGTTTCTCCCAGTCCTAGCACTGGCGGTGGTATCTAGGAATCTTGTATCAATCCTCTTTTAAGCTAACCTGGGAGGTAAATGACTTCTCAGGTTATTTAATATTAATGTTATTCAGAGATTGCTGTGAAGACAAAACCTATTATGTCTCTACATTTAAAAGTTTTAGGTACTTCGACCATCTTACTACTTAGTGCTGTTTTTGGTTGTAAGCAGATTGCTTCTATAGCATTAGCAGTACCTACACCTGCCAATCATCAGTTAGATTCTATTAATTTAAACAATAAACTTCTCGCTCTATCTTATTCCCATACTTCATCAATCGGAATATCGGCTGAGGAAATCGCTCGGCAAGTTACGGTTAGAATTCTCACTAATCCAGGGGCAGGCTCCGGTGTAATTATCGGTCGTCGAGGTAATATTTATACTGTCCTAACGAATAATCATGTTGTGATTGATAGTAGAGATAATCGCTATACAATCTTGACATCTGATGGTCTAACCCATTCAGCACAATGGTTAGATTCGATTCAGTTTCCAGATGCAGATTTGGCTTTGATGGAGTTTAGGAGCGATCGCTCTTATCGGGTAGTTGAGTTGGGAAATTCTAGCACCTTGGAAACAGGAGATACTGTTTATGCGGCTGGGTTTCCTAATTGGGATATGAGTGACTGGCGTAATGGAATTTATGATACTCGTGATTGGGGAACGAGAGCTTTTCGTTCTACTGTAGGTCAAGTAGAGATGATTTTACCGTTACCCCTAACGAGAGGATACGGACTAGGCTACACCAATGAGATTGAACAGGGGATGAGTGGTGGGCCTGTTTTGGATGGCAATGGACGATTGGTGGGAGTCAATGGACGACTCAAGTATCCCTTGCAAGGTATGAGTGCTTACACCTTTGAGAATGGTACTCAACCTTCTGCATCACAATTTCAACAGATGGAAGCTTTAAGCTGGGCTGTCCCTATTTCTCGGTTTCGCAACAGCCAGTCTGCATTATCTCAAACTCAAATTATACAGTCATTAAAGTTATCGGAAAGAGAGGATTAAGCATGAGAGTTCTGCGTTGGTTTCTTGCTGTCTTAATCGGTTTTGGGATTGCTCTTTTGATTGGGACTTCAGCACCTGCAACAGAAACGCTGACTCCTCAACAAATTGATGCAATGGCTTCTCAAACAACGGTGTTGATTGCGGAAGGGTTGAAAAAGGGGGATCTAGAGGCAAAACAGGAATGGCTACCGGGTTCGGGTGTGATTGTGGCTAAACAGGGAAAAACCTACTACGCGCTGACGGCTTTTCACGTCGTCCGGGTTAAGGGAACAACCTACGGGGTACGGACGAACGATGGACAGGTGCATTTTGTTTCGGATAAGAATGTCAGAGTGTTTGGTAAGGAACTGGGGAAGTCTGGGGAAAAGATTGATGGATTTGATCTGGCGCTAGTGAAGTTTGAAAGCGATCGCAATTATCCAGTTGCGGTAATGGGAAATTCGGAAAGTCTGCATTCAGGGGAGTCAACTTATGTTTCGGGTTGGCCAAATCCGGAAGATCTGAGCGCTCGCCGTGTCCGAGTTTTGTCTGATAATGGCAAGCTCAATTTAATTGTCGATCCACCTTCTGAGGATGGGGGATATAGTTTACTGTACAATAACCAAACTCGTCCAGGGATGAGTGGTGGCCCGGTTTTTAACACTCAAGGAGAGTTGATTGGGATTCATGGACGGGGAAGGGGAACTGAGAATAATTGCAGTCCTGAAGATGATATCAATCGCAGCAATAGCTGTGGGATGCAGTCAATTCATTTTATCGATCAGGCAACTAAGGTGGGCTTGCAGCTTGTTTATGCAGAACCCCCTGTGCAACAGGGACTAATTGAACAGGGGAGAAAAAATAAGGCGAGGGCTGATGTGATTAACAACATCTATGAGGACTTTACAACAGAATTTTTACCGTCTGGGTTGCGGGATCGGCCTTCTAGTGGGTGTAATTTTTTGTTGATTCCGGATTGCGATTGAGAAAGCTGACTCAACTTCAGTAGCCCGTTATAAGAGGTTTTCTAGTTCCTTAAAAGCTTCCCTTACACTAATTGCATTAACATTAGACATTACTGGAGTGTTGTTTGAGTCAACTGCTGGATTTCCCTGAAGATCAAGCACTTGGAATTTTCTTTGGCTCCTTCTGATTAAGTCGGCTAATTCAGGAGCTGTGAGATAGCGATCAGGGTCAGGGATTGAAGGCTCAACACTCCACAACCAAGCTGCTAACCCTGCAACCTGAGGAGCAGCAGATGAAGTTCCACCCAATTCTGTGCAGTCTACAGCGTCATTGGAACTCAGCGATGGAAAACCTCTAGAACTGGAATTGATGAGACATGGTGTCTGGTCTGTACCAAATGCTCGAACTCCTAGAGATCTATTAGACACAATGTTTGAAGTTCTGTTGTAGCTCCCTTCATAAGTATTTCTATTTTGACTGCTCCAACACCGGGGATTTCTGATGTTGGCTAACGAACATCCCGCCAAGTCTACGTGTAAATTCTCAACAACCAATACATTTTTAAGACGTGGAATCTTATTCGTCTTCGTCACAGTTTTACAGAAGCTTCCCCGTTTAAAGAATCTTTTAATACGACTTCCAAAACTTCCGCACTTCTTCTCTTTACTTTGCTCCGTTAGAGTATCAACTAACCCTGCTGCTGTCCATATTCCACTATCTTCTGCGTCAATTACTCTGCCCTGTAACATATTACTATCATTTCCAGCAGCCTGAACCAACAGTACCCTATTTTCTAAACCCCTCTGACGAATTTGTGTTGCCCAATATTTACCTTGACGTTCAGATACGCTTCTAGTACTGATATAAATTATTCTTCCGTCTGGAAGTTGGATAGAATTTTTTGTTAGTGCTCCTGAAAAGTTGACAACATGATTACCGCTCATTTTCTGAAGAGTAAACAGTAGTTTTTCTTGCCAATTACTCGCTACTGCATTAAACGCAAAAACTCTCTTGGTGGAGGGATACATTCCGACAACTTTGTTTCCATGAGCTGCCATGATACCACCAACTAAGAAACCATGAGTATTTAAGTCACAATCGTTGTTCTCGTCACACGTTTTCTTGTCTTCTATATGTGAAGCACTTCTATCATTAAAAATTGCAATGTTTCTATCATCGAACTGATCAAGAGACTGACCTTTATTAACACCTACCTTCTGATTACAAAAAAAGCCTACATTTCTACAGAACCAATTGTCTACTAGAATTGTCTGATCTTGAGATTGAGAAGAATCTTGAATATCGTCCAAGTTGAAGCTTAGTTTCTTATTATGAAGAAATTCCAAGAGGGCATTATTTTGCTTGAATGGGATTAATTTCCTAGCTGTAAGAACAGCAGAATCTTTCATCCCCAAAAACGGCTCGAATAAACGACTATATCTTTTGTAAACTGGGTTAACAAGAGTAAGATCATTATTCATCGGCATTGAAAACCAATCTACTATAAAGAGATTGGGTGGATGATCATTGCCCGATGGCTCTATTAAAGTATTACTACTGTCTATCGCCCCCATTACTCTCAGATAATGAGGGATTGATCTTAGATTAGGCTCTTGTGCAATAGTATAATTTTGAGATTTTTCAGGCTGACTGTTAGATATTATCCTATAGCTTGAGCTAGCAATACTCTTTTGCATTTCAGCGGACGATGATAAAGTTACTGATCCTTGCTCTGGAAACTCATTCATTATTAAATCATCTGTTGTTGGGTCTGGAACTTCATCAATAATGACAGGTACAGTGGTTACAACCGATGGCTGAGTTGATAGGATTTGCTCCACATTATCTACCCCATCTAAATCTCCTGTATCCGGAATTTTGAGAGTTATAGCAGTTACTCCTTCAGCAGAACTAATAATTCCTGATCCTGTTGCTTTTAGTGCTGCATTAATGTCTTCAACCTTTGCATCATCAGAGAAAACTACTCTCAATTGATTCCGAACAACAATCAATCCGCTAGTGTCGCTGTCTGAACGAGTATCTCTCTGCTGTTCATTTTCTGTAGCAGCATCGGGAAGGAGATCAGGTAAAACTTCAGAAACTTTGAGTTCACCCGGAGCAGGTAGCTCAGTTATTACTGTAGTCTCATCTGTAAGTTCTTCTCCTCGAGGATCTCTCACCTCAGTATTCTCCGAATTCAAAGCCAGAATCCCGAAGGTATCGCCACTCGCATCTGGATAAATAATTGGACTAGAGAAAGAGCCATAAATCTGGGAAATACTACCAGCAATTCGACTACCTCCTGGCCCTGCATTACTTTCAAATTCAATCGGTTCTTCCGCATCCACTAACCCAGAAGCAGTAAACAACTGCACAGGAACCGAGCTAAAACATCCCTCTGCTCCCCGTGCCTGATTGAGAGTAAACTGAGTAAAATTCTCATTGAACTGGCCACTAACTTCGTAATATCCCTTCTCACATCCCGGTACGCTACTCTCAAAAATCTGAAACGATCCATCCACTTGACGAGAAGGTTCGGGCAAACCAGGTCGTTCCTTTCCCTTAGCTAATGTTTCATCAGGAGGTGATATTTCAGGATCGCCTCCAGCTCGTAGCCCGACTCCCACCACTAAAACGACCTGATCCCCTTGCTTTTCTGTGGTATAGACTACTCCTACTAGACTCGACAAATTCACATTCCGAATATTATTTGTGCTGACACATGAAGCCAACCGTGCCGCCATGTCCTTCACATTTGTCCCCGTTAATAATCCCTGAGCAAACTGCCTCTCAAATTCTGCCCTTGAAAACTCTTGAGTTTCTACGCAGGTAAATCGCCGTTGGTAATCTTGCTGCACTTGAGCCTCGTAACTTGAAATAGCAACTTGTTGTTCAGTCTGTTCTGACTGAGTTACAGACGACACTGCATCTGAAGCGGTACTGAGGGCAACTTGGGGCAATCTTAGAATAAGACCTACAGCAACCAGTGCTGCCAGGAGGATACTAATTAGGATTCGGAGAACTCTTCGGGACATTTTAACAACTGAGCTAATTCAGGGGTTTGTCTACAAAATTTGCATAGGAAACAGCCTTTGTCAGTAACTCATGAAGAAACCTTAATAATTTGACATCTAAGTTTTAGCAAAATTAATACTTCTTAACTGAAATTCCCCTGGCTCAAAACAATGGAATCCTTGCCTGGAAAGGGTGTAGCGCAATTTTTTTAATCCCCTCACTGGGTACATCTGTCTGCCTCAACGACCCAGACGGATGCGTGAGGTGGAAGCTTCGCGTGGTTGAGCCGTATCGCTTATTTCTTGCACAATCAGTGCGATCGCCGATCCTCAATAGGATTGATTGCTCATTGTATCAAAATTTATCTGTTCAGAGAAAAATTTCCAGAAAGCGAGTAACATTGACAAGAGTTAAATCGGCAAGTGTACTACTCTCTGTAATGCTTTCAGGTTGTGAGGAGCAATGAATGGAAACCAAGACTTTCCCTTGGGGCGTTTGCCTTGCGCTGTTAATCGGATCGACGGCTCAAGCGGCTTCCCCAGACCAATTAACCGAAGACCCCTTTCAGGATAAACAGCAACTCCCCCTATCTTCCGATGCTGTTGAACCTGTGGCCGAACCGAGAGCCTTATCGTTCTCGGAGGTGAAATTTGAACCCTTGGATCAAGCTCAACCTTCAAGTGCGATCGCCCCCACTAGAAATTTACCTGCAAATTTACCTGCAAACTTATCTCCAAATTTGAGAATCGCACAATCGATGCAGGGGGCGTTTGAGGACGAAGATCTGGTTCAGGTAACATCCGTTTCTCAATTGGCCGATGTTCAGCCGACGGACTGGGCGTTTCAAGCGTTACAATCTTTGGTTGAACGCTACGGCTGTATTGCGGGCTATCCCGATGGCACCTACAAAGGCAACCGGGCGATGACCCGTTACGAGTTTGCTGCGGGTTTATATTCCTGTCTGTCGCGGGTCAATGAACTAATTGGTGCCGCCACCGCCGATAAAGTCTCGCGGGATGACCTGGCGATTATCCAACGTTTACAGGAAGAATTCGCCGCAGAACTGGCGGGGTTAGCGGGTCGAATTACCGCTTTAGAATCCCGTACCGCCGAACTCGAAGCCAATCAATTCTCAACCACAACCGTATTCGGTGGAGAGGCAATTTTTGGTTTGGGCTTTGCGGGAGGTGGCGTTCCGCCCGGTAATGAGGATGATCGTCAAGCCGTATTCCATTACCTGCTGCGTTTGGGTATGGTTTCCTCGTTTAGCGGGTTAGACCGCTTGAGAATTGGTCTGCTGTCGGGAAACTTTGCCAACCGAGGATATGCAGGAACCGTTGACAATCCTTCCCTAGCAACGGACATGGCTTTGCTGTCCTATCAAGCGGATACCCAGGATGATGTGATTCTGGATTCCCTAGAATATCGATTTCCCGCCTTTAATAATCGAGTGGTTTTCACGGTTAAACCGTTGGGATTTAGTTTGAGTGACGTTTTGACGGCTAACTCTCCGTTTTTTGATACGGGACGGGGTTCAATTTCTCGCTTTGGTGAGGCCAATCCTATCTTTAAAATCGGGGCTTTAGAAGGGGGATTTGGGACGGACTGGTTGGTTACGAATCGATTGCGGCTACAAGTCGCTTACGGAACTCGTGGGATTAATGATGCGACTCAGGGGATGTTCAACTCCGATCACAGTGCGTTGGGGGTTCAACTTTTGGCCAAACCTTCCGCGAATACCTTGGCGGGGTTAACTTACATTAATTCCTATTCCTCCAATGGATTTTTGGATCGGTTAACGGGAAGTTTTAACGCAGACTCCTCTGGATTAATTTCAGAACCCATGCAATTTAATACGGTGGGTGCATCCTTCCAATGGCGAGTGAATCGTAAAATTACCTTGGCCGCTTGGGGAGGTGTTACTTTTGGTGAGTCTACAATTAGTGACGCTTACGCCAATACCACCACCTACACCGTTTCTTTCGGGTTATCCGATCCCTTTAACCGCGAAGGGGACTTATTTGCCGTTATTTTTGGTCAGCCTCCCAAATTAGAAGAAGGTCGGGGTTTATTGGAAGGCGACGACCCGGATACCTCTTTGCATATTGAGACATTCTATCGCTTCCGAGTCAACGACTATATTTGGTTGACTCCCGGTGTTTTTGTGGTGACTGACCCCGAACACAACTCAGATAATGACACGCTGGTGATTGGTGTTCTCAGAGGAGCATTTCTTTTCTAAGATCTCGGTAGAATCAAAAGTAACTGCGATCGCGATTGTTAACCGATGAGGACAGGAAAATGAACATCTCAAATTTGTCAAGATCTTTTAGGAATTTATCAGTGGTTGCGATCGCAACTACAATTATGAGTGGAACGCTGATTTGGGTTGAAGGGGTTCAGGCTCAAACTTCCGACCTGCAAGCCCAGCGCCGCATAAAACCCACCTTTTTTGAAGATGAGCAAGAGGTTGAGTTGCGTCGGGGATTTAGAGATACATTTCTCGGAGATGCACTGGGCGGGGTTGCAGATCCGTTGGGACGATCGGCAGGTGTGGGTACGACGGTGGACTCTCTGAAAAATGCCGAATTTCGAGATGGAAGAATTCCCGTAAGAGCGGGAGTACGAACTCTAATTCCCAGCGCGGGAGAACCTGCACTCACACCTCGGCAAGTTTCCCCATCCACTCCCAGCCGACCTTCGCAGCCGACTCCCACACTGCCTTCTGGCTTTGACCGCACAAATGTAATTATTCGCTGATTTGTTAAATCCATTTTGAAGGGATTGGGATAATTGATCTCCTTGATCCCTTCAGAGCGAAATATTAACCAAAAGTCAGATCGGTGAAAACCAGTTTATCGGCTTGGCTTCCGATAACAACAGAACGGGCAATTCCGTCAAAACCAACACTAAAGGGTTCAGCGCTAATTTCATAAGCACCTGGAGTATCACCCGAATCATTAGTTTCGGGCAATTGTGTTGCAGCCACCAAAGGTGTTCCTCCTCCATTGACTTGATCGTAAATTGTGACCGTATGACCGGAGAAGAAGGGGGAAGCATAACGGAATGAGAACTGTTGCTCAAATCCTGCCGGAACGTTAAGGATAATTGAATCTCCCTGATCGTAGGTAATGGCGTTGCTATTTAACGGATCGGCATCCATAAAGTTTCCACTACCATCCTGTTCAAAACTGACAATTCCAAGGGCGTTATCAGAAATCTCTACACCCGCGTTAATGAATGAGTCAAGACTATTAACAGGTTCTAAATCTTCAATCCCACTGAGATCGAGCGGAACACCCACATCGCTAGCGTTAATTGTCAAAGTTGCTTGTCTAAATGAATCGGAATCTACAGATGGGGACGGAGCGAAGCCTCTGATTGGAATTAAGGCATTTTCGTCAACACCACCATCTGGTTGAGCAAATTGGTTCTCGGGGGGGAATGGAAATTCACTCGAAAGTCCTGCTGTGACCTGCGCCGCCTCACCCGCAGCCAAGGTAATCGCCAGAACCGGAGTCGTTAAGTTTGGTTGTTCATCTGTTGGTTCAACTCGAACCACATAAGCATCTTCTGTGGGAGCAAAACCCGTCACAGGGTCAATATTTGGTGTGGGTGGTAAATCCAGAAAGATAAAGTTTCCGTTGGAGTCAGTTGTAGTCGTTGGTTCACCATCATCGCGACTGCTATCATTATCCAAGTCAAGGTAAACTGTAGCATCCCCTAAAGGTCCATCTGGTATCTCTGTGACTGAATCTATATCAAGTAAAGAGTTAGCATTGAGGTCATTGAACACAACACCAGAAATACTATTACTGGGAATATCAGGAACGGAGGGAGTTTCTTCGGGAAGGCGTCCTAATGTTGCACCACCTGTAGGGTTAACCAGATTCAGAATAATTGTCTCATCAGGCTCAATTAACGGATCGTCTACAATAGGAATCGTAACTAATTTGGGTTCACTATCTCCATTGGCGAAAGTCACAGTTTGAGGCTCAGGCGTTGGATTATAATCTAATCCTGGTGTTGCTGTACCGGGAGCAGTCTCTACCGTAGCGCTAACCTCACCAACACTTCCTTCTGTGCGAGTCACCAGAATTTCCATTTCCGATGTCCCATCTTCATTGATTCGATAGCTTGCTTCATTGAAGCCTAAAATACCTGGAAGACCATTACCGAAGTTAACATTAAGAGCATTGACAGCATCACTACCTGACTCAATGACAATAGGATTAGGAGTTAAAGTGGGGAGAAAAGAGCCTGAATTGACTTGGCGAACACTATAGGTATCGGGAAATAAATTACCAAATAGATAGTTTCCGGCGACATCACTAATAGTTGTCGGTTCTTCTGGATTCGGAATATTATCACGATTTAAGTCTAAAAATACAGGAAAGTTTGGCAGTCCGGGTTCATCTAAGTCCCGAATACCATTAGCATTGAGGTCATTAAAAAATGTTCCTCGAATACTCCCTAATTCAACATTACCAATATTAAAAGATACATTTTCTCCATCCGAAACTGTAATGGGTTCTTCGTCGGGAGTTGTACGTGCAAAACCAGGGGGTAGCAGTTCGCGAACGAAGTACGAACCCGGTGTTAAATCTACAAACTCATAAGAACCATCTGCTCCTGTAGATACAAAGGGTTCATTATTAATAGGATCATTGCTGTTAAGATCTAGCTGACCGTTGTTATTGAGATCAAGGTAGATTGTTACTCCACCAATACCCTGTTCTCCCGGATCTAAATTCTCATTGTCATTCGCATCATTAAACTTCGTTCCGCTAATTTGACCAGTTTCCGGTGATGCTTCTCGAAAGTTACCAAAGTTCAGTATGCTTTCTTGATTAGCAATAACTTCAACTGTGAGGTCAGCTTCAGAGTTTGGAGAAGTTTGAATAAAACCTGGCTGTTGAACTTCTCTGACAATGTATGTTCCTGGATCTAGGTTATCAAAACGATACTCACCCTGATTGTTTGTAGAGTCTGAGAATTCACCATCATTGAAGATACCATCATTGTTGCTATCTATATAAATTGTGAAGCCGGGTAATGGATCTTCGTTGGGGTCTTGAATACCATTTTGATTCAAATCCTCAAACTTAACACCAGCAATTGTACCCGTTTCAGGGATTCGTGGAACGTTACCAATGTTAGCAGTCGTAGGCTGTTCACTCGCGGTAACTTCAACTGGAACTCCATCAAGACTTTGAAGAAATTCAAGTTGTTGTTCCTCTGTTAAATCTTCTCGAAGTACCCACTCTCCAACTGGAACATCTAAGATAGAATAGCTACCATTTTCATCGGTAATACCAGAAGGTTCATTCTCATCTCGTTGTCCATCTCCATCCAAATCCACATAAATTGTAAATCCTGAAAGTAACAACTCTTCTGGATCTTGAACTCCATTTGTTGGGGAATCGTCTTGAAACTTAACCCCTGTAATACTACCTGTTTCAACTGCTTCTGCTTGGTTTCCAATATCAAATTCTGTAACGCTATCGGCTGAAACAGTTATTTCCTGTGGAGGGGTTGTGCGTGTAAAACCGAGTTGTGGTTCCTCTCGAACAACATAAGTCCCTGGAGTTAGATTATTAAATAGAAAGCTACCATCACTATCTGTTATTGTTTCTTGAATAACTTCCCTTCCATTTTCACTAATCAACTCTAGGAAGATTGGGACATCAGGGATTCTGGTTTCTCCATCTTCTGGATCAAAATTGCCATCTTGATCAAAAAGATCGTTAAATTTCACCCCTTGAATACTTCCTAAACCGGGAATTTGCCGAACATTTAGGATATTGAAGGAAACTGTTTCATTGGCGATGAGAGGAATCTCAGCAGGAGTATCTTCGCTAACAAAACCTTCAGGTAAAACTTGATTGAGAGTAACCGTATCAACAGGAAGATTAAAGAATGTATAGGAACCATCAGCACCCGTTGGTGTTTGCGGTTCTCCCTCCTCTGGTAAATCATTTTCATTGGTATCTATGAAAACTAAAACACCCTCTAGACCTTCGCCTGGATCAAATTCACCATTACCATTTACATCTTCAAAAACGGCTCCCGTTAAGGTACTTAAGCCTTGTGGTTCTTGTACCTCAAATGCACCAATATCAACAACTGCTTCACCATTTCCACTCCCATCAACAATTCGGTCAAACCCGTCTCCTCGTTGGTCTGTTATAAGTTCATTTTGATTAGCAATATCATTATTACCTGCATCAATAGCCGGACTACCCGGAACTAACGCATGGGTTGCAGTAGAACCCCCATTATTTCTTAACTCAACATCAAGAATATCATCAAGAGACAAACCATCTGGAATGCCAATTAAATTATCGTTTCCTTGAACTTCATCCGATAGATCTACTGAAGCACCACCAGTTAAAGATGCACTGCCTGTATTTCCAGCTATAATTGAATTATTGATAGGAATACGAGAATTTATATTCTGACTACTAATCCCTCCTACTGATGTCGCACTATTTTGAGTGATTGTACTGTTATTAATAACGAGAGTACCATCTGGGAAACCCACTTCCTGGAAGAAAATAGCCAAACCACCACCACGACTATCTGCTCTATTTCCCGAAATTGTACTGTTATTGATTACCGCACCTGAAGTTTCTATTCCACCACCAATCTCTGCTCTATTCCCCGAAATTGTACTGTTATTAACCCTTAGATTACTGGCACTAATTCCACCTCCAAAACCACTGCTAAAAACTTCACTAGATACTGCAAGAACTATGTTTTCAGAAATTGTACTATTAATTATTGTTGTTGAATTGTCAAAACCATTACTGGCAATCCCCCCACCTGCACCACTTGCTGTATTTTCGGAAATCCGACTATTAATTACAGTGAGATTCTCCGCACTGAAAATTCCACCACCCGGTTCTGAATTTGTAGCTAAATTTTCATCCAGTTCTAATGCAAAAGGTGTTCTGCCACCTGTAATAGTCAATCCATTAATTTCAACCTGTTTATTCTCGTCATTATTACCATCATTTATATTAAAAACGCGAGAATTTTGATTTGCATCAACTGTGATTCGATCAGCACCCAAACCATTAATCGTTAGATTTTCTGTAATTGTTAATTGTCCCAAACTTAAATTAATTGTTTGAGGAGTTGCAAAGACATTAGGATCAAATTCAATTGTGTTCGAGTCTGGGTTACTATTTGCTAATTCTATAGCTTCGCGTAGAGAGAGATCAGAAGGGTCTGTTAGAGGTTCAGGATCATTTTCATCTTCGGTTGTTGTGACGATTAACGTAGTAGGAATAGTAGGTTGCGGTTCAACAGCGTTAACAGTAATAGTAACATTAGCTGTATCGGTAGCTAAACCATCGGTAATAGTGTAGGTAAAAGTAGCACCGCTAAACTCTGAACTAGGGGTATAGTCGATGAAATCATCAGTCGTGTCATCGAGCGTACCGTTATCATTGATAATCGCAGTTCCATTCGTTGGAGTTGTTGTAATTTCAGTGATACTTAAGGGGCTTGGGCTATTGTCTGGGTCTGAGTCATTTGCAAGAACATCAATGGAAATAGGTGTCCCTGCATTGGTTGTAGCGGTATCATCTACAGCAATTGGAGGTTGATTGGGAATAGGGAAATTTAAAATATTAACATCAATCCGTTCATTTGGATCGTCCGTTGTCGTAATAGCTAAGGGAACTCCTACAGGTTCACTGAAACGATCAATCGTCTCTTGATCTAAAGTAAACTCCCCTGCTGGCAAATTTGTGAACTCATAATTACCATTATCATTCGTTAAATCTGTTCGTCGTTCTCCATCAGGTTCACCATCCCCATCTAAATCATCAGGTTCACCATCCCCATCTAAATCTTCTGTTGGCCCAACTAGAATTACTGTAACGTCAGGAAGACCTTCACCGAGGTCAAAAATACCGTTAGCGGTAATACTATCCTGAAAAACTGAGCCTCGAATTGTACTCACAATTTAACTCCTCCACCAAAATATTGTGTAAAGACGAGTCCTGTAGGACTACATAAAGTTGTTAGTTCAATTAAGCTCAGTAGCTAACACCCATTCTGAAAAGGCCAGACCAACAACTTTATCCTCCTGCTACCTCCAGTTCTCAGCCATTATCCAATGTAGCATTGACAGTCAGCCTAAACAAAGCAGCGATCGCCATGCGTGTCAGTTAATGCAAGCAACAGCAAGAATTTCGGCGATCGCCTACGCAGTTCCGAAGTCACATAAGGCATTTAGTCAGTATACAACTTTATTTTCATGTAGAAACCTCGCAACGACCGAGAGTCTTTAAGTCAGTAGACAAGTTTATTTATTAAACCTTGATGCAAGGAGACGAGAAACATAGCATTTTAGCTATTTATAGTATACGACTTTATTTTAAAACAACAGTTGTAAAAAGCCAATAAAGTTGTACACTACCTAACAAAGCTGTAGACTAAGGAAGTAAACTTTACTTGCACAGTTTTCCAGAAGCTCAAGTTCTGGAGACTGGCTTGTATTAACCATCTGGGTGAAGTAATCAGATGGCTAAACGCAATCTGTGTAATCAGCGCATCATCCGCGATTCTGACTTTTTAATTTTCTAATTTTATAATCAACTCAAACTCGCCTTTAGTTAATGGCATTACTGAGAGTCTTGGCTGTTTGACTAAGCCGATATTTGCTAATTCAGGAGTTTCTTTTATCTGGCTTAATGTAATTGGTTTCTCAAAGGTTTCTACTGGCTCAAAGGTGACGCTTAACCATTTGGGATCATCGGTGGTTGGGTCTTGATGGGCAGTGACGATTACTTTCATTTTACCCATGATGCTGTTTCCTTCTTGGCTATGGTAAAACAAGACTTCATCGTTTAGTTGCATGGCTTTGAGGTTATTCCGTGCTTGGGGATTGCGGACGGAATAAATTTCAAATTTTCCATGTAATAGGATTTTTCGCCAACTGTAGCGGAAGGGTGCGAATTTTACTAGCCAGTAGTTCATATTAATTAAATTCTGAACACGGATTAAGGGGATTACTCAGATTAGAACACGGATTAGGCAGATTACGCAGATTGCACGGATTAAGTTATCTGTTACAGTAATAGACAATTAAAATCTGTGAAATCAGTGTAATCCGTCTAATCCGTGTTCAGATGTTTATGTTCGTATTAGTCTTTTAAATTCTAGGCTTTTACTTCCAAAATTAATTAATAGTCCGACTTCGAGTTTATAGACTTTGAGGTAATTTAGGGCTTGGGCAAAGTGGACATCTTCTAGTTGCTTGGTGGCTTTAAGTTCGACTAATATTTTTTCTTCGACTACAAAATCAGCGCGGCGTGTGCCGATTGGTTCGGGTAGATTTTTGTAATAGATTTGTTGTTCTATTTCTCTAGCAAATGTTAATCCTGCTTGATGAAATTCGTAGGCTAGGGCGCGTTGATAGATTACTTCTTGGAAGCCGTTACCAAGAAATTTATGGACTTCAAATGATGCGCCGATGATTTTTTGGGTGATGTCTTGGTGTTTGAAGGTCATAATAAAACTCTGAACACGGATTATACGGATTACGCTGATTTCACTGATTTTAATCTATTCAATCTCCTAAAATCCAAAAAATCTGTGCAATCTGTGTAATCCCCTCAATCCGTGTTCAAGTGTTGTTTTTTCCGCAGGTTAGCTTTCTGAGCTTGCGATAACTTTGGATATCTACGCGCATACCAATTTTCAACTTCGGCAATATCTTCGGCGTTAAGTCCATAGGCTTCATAGACTAATTTATCTATTTCTATCTGTTCGTGACTGGCATAATCATAACGTGGATTAGTTTTTTGTTTTTGGATAATCTTAGAAACTGCATCTATTAATTTGGAATTGTTCCCTAGTACAAAAGCCATTTCCATAATATCACCAGACATTGAATGAACTGTTCCATTAAGAGTATTCTTCTGGTGATATTTAGTAAGTTTTGAGGAAAATATTCCTATTTGATAATTTACATTTATAAAGTCACAAAATATACAAGAT
The DNA here is from genome assembly GCF_034932365.1 of Limnoraphis robusta BA-68 BA1. NCBI lineage: Bacteria > Bacillati > Cyanobacteriota > Cyanophyceae > Oscillatoriales > Sirenicapillariaceae > Limnoraphis > Limnoraphis robusta. The sequence goes on from NZ_JAYGHR010000020.1 coordinate 30,299, forward strand.
CCTTCTTTATCATAAACACTAGGTAAATGGATTCTAAAGGTAGGAGCATAAATTCCTGTAGGAGAAAAAGTTATTGCTTCTTTGAAATATGTCTCAGGATTTCTGATAACAGCCGCATTAGTTGTTTCATAATGACTCTTTATTAATGTTGCTTCTTTATATTCTCTAATTCTTTGAGCGACAGTATAATTTTTCAATCTACCTACACTCCACTCACTCCAATCAATAAAATAATTAGTCGGAACAAAATAGTTTGGCATCCAGCCATCATCTGAGTCACTTTCACCACCCTTATCATAAGGAACAATATAACGCCCACCAAAATATCTTTGACTTGAATAATCATCTTTAGAAATGCCTTTATTAATCACCTCTAAACGCAAATTCTCATTATTTCTAATCTTGTCTAAATCTTCCTCAGTCAGCAAATACTTTCTAAAATCTTCAATACTGCGATAATTACCCCTTGCATCAGGATTTTGGAATAAATAAGCCTGATTATCACCAGTTTGTAAACCAACCTTTACATCCGCAATATCCCCTAACTTCACTACTTCAATCTCTTTCCCATTCATCTCAATCTTGCGTACAGTTACCCTTTTACCACCAATTTCCTGTACAATAGTTTTTGGCATACAATCAGGATCATTACTATCATTCATCAAAGCAAACAACTTAGGACTAGCCACAAAAAACGGCAAATTTCTATTAGTCTTAATCAAAGTTTGTGGATAATAATAAATCCCATACTCCTCATTACTCACACATTCTTTAACCTTGTCAAAAGTAATTCCCCTCGCCAGTCCCAACAACTCCACAAACCGACTATAACTATCATGAACACTCACATTAGTCATATCCACCATCTGACAAACATGATCCTGATTAAAAGATTTTGACGTATTGCGTTCACAAATAATAATCGCCGTATTTACAGTTGCCTTAAAAAAATGGAGCAGCCACTGTCGCATGGGTAAACCAATGACGCAATAATTCCTTATTTTGTCCTGTGATCTGTTTACCAGTTATCTCTTTACTAAAAGACGAAAAAGCACCATCTAAAACTGTCACAATCTCTTCGACAACTAAATTTTTCTCCTCAAGTGACAAATCTGGCTTGTAATACTTGAGTCTAGCGATTTTTAACTGGGGAATTGCATCAGACGAAAATAAATCTGGCTGAATATTTTTGAGACTATTTGCACAAATAATCTTTGTCTCAATATTTGGCATCGGTGTAATGCCTTTCTCAACCTTTTGATCGATTAGCAAAGAGATAAAAAAGCGTAACTTCGTAATCTGTACCGCCAAAGGCTGAATATCAATGCCATAGATGCTATCCCGAATAATCCCTAACTTACGACTGTAATCATCTAAATGTTGCTTGAGTGTCTTCTCAAACTCATCTCGATAATTAGCATCCACAGGTTGTAACTTTAGCCGTAACCATTTGGAATTATCTGGATCAACCAACTTCAAAATATCGACCAAACGATGCAAAACACCCATCGGGAAAGCGCCCGAACCACAGGCAGGGTCAAGCACCTTGAAGCGATCAATGCCATTAACCACACCTTCACAAAAAGCATCGTTCGCATTATCTAGGATATTCTCATAGACCAATTTTTTCAGGATTTCCACATTCTCAGGAGTAGTATGTTTTTTAAGATAAATAAACAAGCTCTCATTCACCATTTCCTGAATCACCTTACGCGGTGTGTAATAGCTCCCTGTCTGCTTACGGATACTCTTGATCGTACTCTCTTCCAAATTTGGATCAAGTTCTGCCAATAGGTTTTCAAAGACTAAACCCAACAACTCAGGATCTAAAGCAATATCTTCGTCATAGGGCGTATTCTCTTCCAAAGTGAATTTATAGGACTTGAAAATTTCATTTAATCCCTTATGATAAACTTTAGTAATATCAGTTTTTTTAGCTTTAGCCTTACCCTTAGCCTTAGTAACCATTTCTTCTGTTTCAATCCCATAAAACAGAAAATTAGGTACACGCATTACCGTATCTTCAATACTTTCTTTGGCATTATCTTCATCCAACTTATCAAAAATACCGCCATTCAAATAGGGAATTTCGGTAAAGCATTCAACCTGAAAATCAGAATGTAAATACTTAGTCCATTTAAAATCTTTGAGCGATTTTTTATCCTTTTGATTTAATGAATTGAAAAAGATATTTTGTAAAATGCCACGATAGTAGCTATTTGACTCTAAAAAGTTATCATCCTCAAAATCTTTAACCAAAGGATAAACCTGACCATCCCAGTCTCTAAGCTCTAAAAGTTCAGGTTTAATCAATCCTTTCTCCTTAATAAACCAGCAAAACATAGTTCGAGCAAGCAAACGCACCAAAAAGTTTTTGATATTTTCGTTGTCTGGCAAATATTCAGGTCTATAAGGAAGTTTTATCTTCTGCGACGCATAATAAAACCACCCTTGTAAATCAGCATAAAACTGGTTATTTAAAGCTTGTAATGAAAATACTATTTGCCAATAGTCATACAACTTTTTAAAACTATTAACTTTACTCGTATCAATCTTTAAACCCTTAAAATTCTTATTCCCAAAAATAATTTTTTCATGTGCCGCGTGAATATTGCTAATACTCACATCCCTTAACAGAGTTACTTTGCCAGCCTTCTCCCCTTCTTGATTCCGCTTATATATCGCTCTTGGTCTTTGTTTACAGTCAGAAAATCTAAAACCTCTTTTTGATTGTTTAAAACCAACTTGCCCGACTTGTCGATATAAATCAAGTCAAACACCTGATATTGATGATCGAGCTTCTTTGATGGCTTCGCAGGATAACCAAGCAAAGCCACAATCCCGTTGCGATCGCCTGTCGCCATATCTCCCACCAATCCCGAATAAACACCCTTGGGCATCTGGCGATATTTATCCTTATGCCGATTAAACTCAGCAAGTAAATCCTGTCGATAGCGCTCCAAAGACAAACTATCAAAGCCTAACCCTTGATCGCTTACCTCGATATCATCCCAAGTGATCAGCATTTGCTCCATCATGCGATCATTCATCTTGCGATCAAAATCCTCATCATGAGCCATCTTTGCAAAGCTATCCGAAAACTGATGATCGACCTCAGAGCCAGCCAACTTCATCGCCGCCATGCGTTGCTCAATCCTTCCTTGCAGATTGAGGTAAGAATTAATATTGTCTGAGGGCCAGAAGTTAATCCCGAAAATTTGCTCATTTGGACTACCCAAGCGATCAATCCGTCCCATCCGTTGAATAATCCGCACAGGGTTCCAATGGATATCGTAATTAATCACCATATCGGCATCCTGCAAGTTCTGCCCCTCGCTGAGGGCATCCGTAGCAATCAAGATATCAATGGGCTTAGTTAACTTCTGGTGAGTTTCAGGATGGTTTTCTTTAATCCAATTTTTCCATTCTGCAAAAGCCTCTAACCCTTGTTTGTCAGATTCAAAAGTCCATTCTTTTTCACGAAACAGTTTGGTATAGGGTGCAAATCTTTCGAGAATCGCTTCCATAGACTGTTTGCGATTGCTATCATCTGATGAGTAAGAGCCTGTCCCCGATGCGATCGCAATCTCCTCAAATCCTCTAGCCTGAAGCTGTTTAAACAGATATTCCGCCGTATCTCGATAGACCGTAAAAATTACCACCTTGCGATTATGGTTATTTGCGCCCAACTTACGTTTTTTGAGAATCTCTGCAATCAGAGCCTTCAACTTATCATCACAGGATTTTAGCCGATCCGACTTCTTGGAAGCTGGAGCAATTTCTTTGTCAAGTTTTACAGCAAATTTTTGTAAGTTGACCGAAAGCTTATCTAGAGCATCTAAATCTTGTTTCAGATCCTCTTTAAACTTGTCTAAGTTCCCAGCTTGATCAATTTCGGCGATACTAATCGGGCGTTTTTTGCCTAGCGTATACTGCTCAACCGCTTCTGTAAACTCATCGTCATTTTGATCATCATCCAAGTTTTCCGCATCATTTTCTAAGATTACAGTTTTTGCCTTGCTTGCTTGATAAGCCTTAATCTTATCTAAAGCATTTTGATGATGATTCTTAATTTTCTCAACCGTTGAATAGAAAGAGAACCAAGAAGACTCTAAACGCTTCACCATGAGGATATAAATCATTTGTACGAGAAAGTGATCGCGCTGCTTTTCATCTCGCAAAATATCCTTTTTCTTCTCTGAGCCATCATCTGCATAAAAAGCGGGCTGATAGCCTGACAACATCGGTGGAAAATGGTCAAACAGTTCCTCAAAAGTATCAAAGTTACCAAGCTGGTGAGGGGTCACAAATAAATTGACGGGCTTATTTTTAAAAGGAAAGATTAAGTCATTATCCTGACTTTCCAACATCTTGCGAGTTCTTGCTACTAGCAGAGAATCGGTCAATCTAAAGAAATCGTTACCTGAGAGTTGTTTAATGAAGTCTCCGATTTTATGATTTTTCTCTTTGCGCCATTTATTAAATACTGTCTGTGCCTGTTTGAAAGAATAATCAATATTTCTGACACCTAGTTTTGCTTCAAAGCCATGAACATTCCCCTGCACCATTAACTTAAACTGGTTTCTGGCATCATTTAGAGAGTTATTGATCGGTGTTGCCGATATCAACAAAACTTTGACATCTTGGTTTTTTTGCAAAATCTGCTCAACCAGAAATTTATAACGATTGGCTTTGTCATTCCTGAGATTATGGCTTTCATCAATGACAATCAATTTAGGCTTATCATTACAAAAGAACTTATCACCGCGATCAGTGTAGGACTCTAAGCGAGAGTTACTCATATCCGTATGAAAGCGCAGAAAAAACTTGAGCTTATCGGATTCAAACTTAGAGGCTTGATCTTCCTTGTAGCGTCTCCAGTTATTCTCCAGTTTCTTCGGACAAAGTAATATCACCTCACGCCCCTGCATCTGGAAAAACTTTATCACTGCTAAAGCGCTCCAAGTTTTACCCAAACCCACCGCGTCCGCTAAGATTGCCCCATCATATTTCTGAAGCATCCGAATTAAACTCAGGACACCTTTTTTCTGGAAATCATACAGAGCATTAAAAACAGCCGTATTTTCTAACCTTCCCACTTGACGATTAAACTCTGGATCGTTCTCAATTTCCAGAATTTGATTGCCAAATAGCTCAAACAAAATTTTGTAGTAAATATCCCTTGGTGAATATTCAATAAATATTTTAGTGATCGCCTCAATTAAATATTGCTTAAAATCAATCTTTTTACTCGTGCCATCCTTAGCCAAAATTGTTTTTTCTTTGTGAGCTTGAGGCTTATTCCAGAGGGACTCAAACCATTTGACTAACTCTTTATATTGGTTACTGTTTCCCGTCTCAGCAATATTCAGTTCCAGATTATTAGTATGTTTTAAGCCAATCCCTGCTTCCGTCAGGTTCGAGCTACCTGAAATAAAGTATTTGTTGCGATCATCACTCTTCGATGGCTCAAACAAGTAACACTTAGCATGACAAAAATTCGGCTCTAAAGTTTTTGCTGTAACTTTGTCTTGTCTTAAAAAGATAACGGCTTCCTGTGCCAAACGACTAAGATTCAATGCCGCCTTTATCGTAATATTCTCATTTAGCAAATCTAAGGGACGATCATCGACTTGATCTAAGTTAACAATATCTCCCAGTACCAACCGAAACTTCGCAATTTTTTGATTAACCTGCTGCGAAAGATAAGCTAAAGCCCCAACCGTGAAATAGCCTGTAACGATATCAATAGTGCCTTCTTCTGTATATTCAACAATCCACTCATGGACTTTCAGATGTTTTTCATTGTCTAATATCATTTAGCCTTTCCTTGTAAAAGGGGTAACTCTAACAACTGTGTTATTAGAAACAAGTACAGGACTTACGCATAGGCGCTATTTGTAGGGTGGGTTAGCTCTTTTTTTGCTGTCGGAGAGTGACAAAAGAGAGCTAGAGCAGGGTTCCTCCCTCTGAGCAATCCTTGGCTTTGGCAATGACACCAATGATGGGGTGGCTTGCGGCAAGAGGGCGATCGCTTTTTAGTGGTTGCAAGAAAGAGCGATCATACAAACTGAGAGACCATAGGTAAGTGCCAGATTCTCTAACTCTATCACAAGCGCCAGAGTTAGAGTGTACAACTTTATTTTATTAATTTTGCCCCATTGATTTACACTGCTTCTCATTTAGTGTACAACTTTATTTTCTCAAGCGTCATAAGTTTTTACGAAATTGCAGTCATATATAGCAGTTTTCAGTTCTGTGAGGTACAGCACCGATTGGGTAGAAACCCGGTTTCTAGCAGAAACCGGGTTTCTGGTTTGTACCTCATACGAGCGCACACCGCTATATTAGGTTTTTATTGTACAATTTTATTGTTTATATACATTAATTATAACGAGAAAATAAGGTCGTTTACTATCGAATAAACTCATTGACTAAAAAATAAAGTTCTAGACCAGCAAATCAAGTTGTATACTGCTGATCTAGGGCTTTTGTACTATATTGGAATAGCGAGCAGTTAGATCAAGCTCTATAACCTCTATTAGTGAGGCTGTAAAATGGCTAAACCTAGTAGTCGTAGTAGTAGTTCGACTGTTATAGAAAAACGATTGCCGTCAGGTTGAGGTGAAGCTAAATTGCGATCGCTATATCATTACCACTGACTTAATATCTATTCCTCTTTATTGTTGGCTTGGATAAGCTGAAATACCAGCCAAATAGATTTTCAGTGATAATACTCTTAAAACTCCATGTCTCAACTCAAACGCCGTCATTTCCTACAATTTGCAGGTTCGACTCTAGCAACACTCGGTTTAAGTCAATTCGACTTCTTCCAACAAGCGGAACGTTATGGTCGAGTTTTAGCACAAACTACACCTCGTAAATTAGCATTATTAGTTGGAATTAACAACTATCAGGGAGCCAAATCATTAAAGGGTTGTCTCACCGATGTAGAATTGCAGAAACATTTACTCATTTATCGCTTTGGGTTTAACCCCAGTGATATTATAATTATATCTGACAATTCTCATCTAAAACCCACCCGTGAAAATATTATTCAAGCCTTTCAAGAACATTTAATTAAACAAGCCAAAGCAGATGATGTTGTCGTGTTTCATTATTCGGGACATGGTAGCCTAATTAAAGATCCCTTTCCCCTCGATTTAAAAGAATGTCGTGCAGAAAATCGTCCATACAATAGCTGCTTATACAACGGAACAATTGTACCTCAAAACGCTACACCTTTGGGTCAACAAGGAGAAGCCGTCACCGTTTCCGATATCATGGGACAAACCTTATTTTTATTAATGAGTCGGCTACAAACCGATAAGTTAACAACGATTTTGGATAGCTGTCATTCCGGTGCGGGAACGAGGGGAAATGCAGTGGTTCGGGCGGCGCGATTGACGAGAAGCGGCGAAGAATTGATTGCAAGCGAAATAGAATTGGAATTACAAGAACAATTATTAGCCGAATTGGGTTGGGGTAAAGAGGAATTTCAACGCAAACGAACCTCTGGAATTGCTAAGGGTGTTGCATTAGGTTCTGCTGGACGAACACAAGAAGCCATTGATGCACAATTTGACGGATTTCATGCGGGTGCATTCACCTATTTATTAACCCGTTATCTCTGGCAACTCACCTCAACTCAAAGTGTGGAATCAACGTATATTAATCTCCGACGCAGTACCCGCAGTTTAGCAGAATCTAAACAAAGTCGTACCGCCCAAATCCCTATATTAGAATACCAACCCGGAAGCAACTTTAATCAAAAACCGTTGTTTTTCCTGAACTTAACAACCCCTTCTGCTGAAGCCGTTATTACAAAAATTAGAGGAGAAACTATTGAATTTTGGTTGGGAGGTGTGGCATCTCAAAACCTCACAGGTTCGGAGAAAGAAGGCGTATTTTCGGTTTTAAATGAGTCGGGAAATATTGTCGGAGAAATTCAACAAACGTCTCGGGTTGAGGGTTTATTTGGAATAGGGAAACAAATCTCGGGAGACGCTTCGGCTATCAAAGAAGGTCGGCTTTTGCGGGAGAAAATAGTCGGAATTCCAAAAAATCCCAAGCTAAAACTAGCTTTAGATGAATCGTTGGGAGCGGATTTAAAAACCGCACAAGCTGAATTAGAATCGAATCAATGGGTTGAATTAGTGCCAGCAACTCAACTTGATAATAGCGGATATTTTTTAGGAAGATTCACAGAAAGCTACAAACAACAACAAACCCCAAGAAACCTCGAGATTGAACTTCCGTCTGTGAATAGTGTGGGTTTATTTCAACCAGATTTAACACCAGAACCTCAGTCTTTTGTTCGTTTGAATGAACGGATTGTTGATGCAATTAATCGATTGGAACCTACTTTTAAACGGTTACTAGCTAATCAAATTTTAGGGCAATTATTAAATGTGAGTCAGGGTTCACCGCTTCAAGTTCAAGCCGAAGTTTTTGGTGGGGTAAACGCGATAAAAGTGGCGAGTCGGGGCGCAGAATCCGGCAATCCTACAGCGAATTTATTGCAAGTTCCTTCGAGGACTAATTTGCAAGTAAAAGTAGAAAATTTTGAAAATCAAGACCTCTATTTAGGAGTGTTAGTGATTAGTGCAACGGGTTCAATTAATATTCTTTATCCCGCCGACTGGGAAGCGCCCGAAGAAGCCTCTAGAATTGATAGAAATGGCAGTTTGACGGTACCTCGCCCCAGAGAGGGTAACTTTCAAGTTCGAGGTGAATCCGGTCGTGCGCCCGAGTTGTTATTATTAGTGAGTCAGGAACCGCTACGCCAAGCCCTCAAAGCCATGCAAACCATTGCACGCAGTCGCGGAATGTCTCGCGGATTTATCACAGGTTTAACAGACAATGAACCCACCGATTTAATTAACGGTTTGCTAGAAGATTTAACGGGTTTTTCCCGCAGTGGTCAACCGGATAGAAATATTGCTTCAACTCAAGGTTCAATCCCCTACGAAACCTCAAAAATGGTAGTGCTTTCGGCTGTGATTGAAATCGTTAATTGATGTGAATCTATTATACTATAAAGTAGTAAACTGGAGAATCAGATGACGATTGCTCAAGATTTGGAAACTCTCCAACCCCAAAGCGAATTAGAAGACGTTGAATTTCCCCCCGGAGATTTAGAAAGTAAGGAGCCACCATTGGAAAGTTATTTGCATTTACAACAATTATTACTATTGCTGAAATGTTTGGACTGGTTGTGGCAAGATAGAAACGATTATTTTGCAGCGGGAAATCTAACGATTTACTACAGTTCGGAACAGGTCAAAACGAATGATTTTAGAGGGCCGGATTTATTTGTGGTTCTCGATACCGAACGCAAGCCGAGAAAAAGTTGGGTGGTGTGGGAAGAAGGGGGAAAATATCCCAATGTCATTATCGAGTTGTTATCAAAATCAACAGCAAATGTAGACCGAACGACGAAAAAAAAGATTTACCAAGATACATTCCGAATGCCCGAATATTTCTGGTTTTCACCGGATACCCTAGAATTCCAAGGATTTCATCTAGTTGATGGTAAATATCAAGATTTACAGCCGAACGAACATGGCTATTTGTGGAGCGAACAATTACAACTCTTTCTAGGAATACATCAACAACAGTTGAGGTTTTTTACACCGGAAGGAATATTAGTTCCGACTCCCGAAGAATCTGCAAAAACCGCCGAACAACGAGCGTCAGAAGCGGAAGAAACAACTCGCAAAACCCAAGAAGAATTGGAAGCCGAACGTCAACGCAATGAACGATTAGCTGCAAAGTTGCGAGAGTTAAATATTGATCCAGATACTTTATAATTATAACATTAAAAGGGAAAATAAAATGACCATTGCTCAAGATTTGGAAACTCTCCAAACCCAAACTGAATTAGAAGACATTGAATTTCCCCCCGGAGATTTAGAAAGTAAGGAGCCACCATTGGAAAGTTATTTGCATCTACAACAACTTTTGTTCTTAATGAAGTGTTTGGACTGGTTATGGCAAGACAGAAACGATTATTTTGCCGCCGGAAATCTAACGATTTATTACAGTCCCGAACAAAAGAAAACGGATAATTTTAGAGGGCCTGATTTCTTTGTAGTTTTAAATACTGAACGTAAACCGCGTAAAAGTTGGGTGGTGTGGGAAGAAGGCGGAAAATATCCGAATGTTATTATAGAACTGTTATCAAAATCAACAGCCAATGTAGACCGAACAAACAAAAAAGAAATTTATCAAGATATCTTCCGAACACCCGAATATTTTTGGTTTTCTCCAGAGACGTTAGAGTTTAAGGGATTTGGGTTAACTTTAGGTCAATATCAAGACCTACAACCGAACGAACAAGGGTTTCTTTGGAGTGAACAGTTACAACTTTTTCTCGGTGTTTATGAACAGAAACTCCGATTTTTTACACCGGAAGGAATATTAGTTCCGACTCCCGAAGAATCTGCAAAAACTGCCGAAAAACGAGCCTCAGAAGCGGAAGAAACAAGCCGCAAAACCCAAGAAGAACTCGAAGCAGAACGTCAACAAAGACAAGCCGAACGTCAACGCAATGAACGATTAGCCGCAAAGTTGCGAGAATTGAATATTGATCCAGATACTTTATAATAATAATAGTGAAAGGAGAAAGATGATGACGATTGCTCAAGATTTAGAAGTTCTCCAAACCGAAACTGAATTAGAAAATATTGAATTTCCCCCCGGAGATTTAGAAAGTAAGGAGCCGCCATTGGAAAGTTATTTGCATCTACAACAACTCTTGCTGTTAATGAAGTGTTTAGACTGGTTGTGGCAAGACAGAAACGATTATTTTGCCGCCGGAAATCTGACCATTTATTACAGTTTGGAACAAAAGAAAACGGATAATTTTAGAGGGCCTGATTTCTTTGTAGTTTTAAATACTGAACGTAAACCGCGTAAAAGCTGGGTGGTGTGGGAAGAAGGGGGAAAATATCCGAACGTTATTATCGAACTGTTATCAAAATCAACAGCCAATGTTGATCGCACTAACAAAAAAGAAATTTATCAAGATATCTTCCGAACACCCGAATATTTTTGGTTTTCTCCAGACACTTTGGAATTTCAGGGATTTGGTTTGTTACAGGGAACTTATGAAGAACTCCAACCCAACGAACAGGGCAGACTTTGGAGCAAACAATTAAACTTATTTCTGGGAGTTTATGAAGGAAAATTGAGGTTTTTTACACCGGAAGGAATATTAGTTCCGACTCCCGAAGAATCTGCAAAAACTGAAAAACAGCAACGAGAAACCGCCGAACAACGAGCGTCAGAAGCGGAAGAAACAAGCCGCCAAACCCAAGAAGAACTCGAAACCGAACGTCAACAAAGACAAGCCGAACAACAACGCAATGAACGATTAGCGGCTAAATTGCGAGAATTGAATATTGATCCAGACACCCTGTAATTTTTATGTTCTTCTGATAGTGATTTCATCCTCTGATCAAAATACTATGCCTGCTAGGGATATTTATCATCAAACGGTCAAAAAAGCACTGATAAAAGATGGCTGGACTATCACTCATGATCCTTTACGAATTCGATTAGCAAGAGGTAGAAACCTGTTTGTTGATATGGGTGCTGAACGGTTGCTTGCTGCTGAACGTGATGCAGAAAAAATAGCCGTTGAAGTCAAGAGTTTTACCCGTCCTTCCGAAATGAAAGACCTTGAAGAAGCTGTGGGTCAATTTGTTCTGTATTCTCGCTTATTAAAGCGCTATTATCCCGACTATACTCTTTATTTAGCCGTGAGTGATAACATCCGAAAAACAGTCTTTGAAGAAGAAGCAGGTCAAACATTAATTGAGGATGGTATTATCCGCTTATTCAGTTTCGATCCAACTTTAGAGGTGATTATTCAATGGATTCGCTAAAATCTTCCTATCGTGATGTGATTGAAAACGTGTTGAAAAATTATGCCGAGTTTTTAGCTGGCGATGAAATAGAACTTGAACTGGTTTTTGATCGAGAACGCGATCGCTATTTGTTGGTCGAAACAGGCTGGCAAAATGATTATCGCATTTACGGAACAGTATTACATATTGATGTGATTGACGATCAACTTTGGATTCAGCATGATGGTACTGAAGACGGGGTGGCTTTGGAGTTAGTCGCCGCCGGAATTCCGAAAGAAAAAATTGTCTTGGGTTTTAAGCCGCCTTCCGAGCGAAAATATACAGAATTTGCAACTCACTAAGCTGTTAATTTACAATAAAAATTTAGATGAAGTTCAAAAAAGTATGAGTTTAACTAACACGATTCTTAAAAAAATTACTCAAATCCTTGAAAGTTTTTCGCCAGACAAACAACAGGAAGTTCTAAATTATGTTGAGTTTCTACAGAGTAAATCTATTTTTGAGCAGTCTAAGTTATCTTGGGATGAATTTATTCAGAGAACCGATGGGAGTTGTGCAGACGATCCAATAGTTCTTGATGAAGAAGGCATTTCAGAGGAAAGTCCGAGATAGTGCAACTCCGGGGAATCTCAACTGCATAACTCTAACACCCCCAAAAATAGGTTAGAAGTGAATGAACATCTACCCTTGGAGGAATTGCGGTGTTGAACCTCAAAGCGTTAACCCTGGCGGCGATCGTTGGTGTGTTGAGTCCGATTCTACCCCCAAACGTTCTATCTGAGTCCCCAGTTCTCGCCCAAACTCAACAGCAACGCAAAGCCGAAGCTGATCGATTGTTAGATCTGGGTATTCAACAATTTAATATAAGCCAATTTCGAGAAGCGTTGCAGTCTTTTCAACAAGCTTTAGATATTTATCGGGAAATCGGAAACCGCCAAGGGGAAGCCAATTCTCTCAACAATTTGGGCAATGCTTACAATAGTTTGGGGCAGTACCAGAAGGCGATAGAATTCCATCAGCAGTCGTTAACCATTGCACGAGAAATAGGCGTTAGCGAAGCTCCTACGAAGGAGGCTCGCAATGGAGAAGCGAGATCTCTGGGCAATTTGGGCAGTGTTTACTTTCGTTTGGAGCAGTACCACCAGAAGGGGATAGAATTTCATCAGCAGTCTTTAGCCATTAAACGGGAAATAGGCGTTAGCGAAGTTCCTACGAAGGAGGCTCACTCAGGGGAAGGAAGTTCTCTGGGCGGTTTGGGCAATGCTTACCATAGTTTGGGGCAGTATCAGAAGGCAATAGAATTCCATCAGCAGTCTTTAACCATTGCACGGGAAATAGGCGATCGCAGGGGGGAAGGGAGTTCTCTGGGCGGTTTGGGTAATGCTTACCATAGTTTGGGGCAGTACCATCAGGCAATAGAATTCTATCAGCAGTCTTTAACTATTTTTCGAGAAATCGGCGTTAGCGAATCTCCTACGAAGGAGGTTCGCTTTGGGGAAGCGGTTTCTCTAATGAATTTGGGCATTGCTTACCGTAATTTGGGGCAGTACCAGAAGGCGATAGAATTCCATCAGCAGTGGTTAACGATTGCACGAGAAATTGGCGATCGCTCAGGGGAAGCGAATTCTCTCAACAGTTTGGGTTGGACGTACTGGAACTTAGCACAGTATCAAAAAGCAATAGAACTCTATCAACAGTCTTTATCGATCGCAAGGGAAATTGGATACCATCAAGCCGAAGCTAATTCTCTGGGCAATTTGGGCTTGGCATATCAGACTTTGGGGCAGTACCAGCAAGCAGTTGAATTCTACCAACAGGCTTTAGCTATTGACAAAAAAACAGGGGATAGGCGTGGAAAAGCTGCTTCGTTGAACAACTTGGGCTTGGCATATGAGAGTTTGGGGCAGTACCAGAAGGCGATAGAATTCTACCAGCAGTCTTTAACCATTGCACGAGAAATAGGCGATCGCAGGGGGGAAGGGAGTTCTCTCGGCGGTTTGGGCAGTGCTTACAATAGTTTGGGGCAGTACCATCAGGCGATAGAATTCTATCAGCAGTGGTTAACCATTGCACGAGAAATAGGTGATCGCAGGGGGGAAGGGAGTTCTCTGGGCGGTTTGGGCAATGCTTACCTTTTTTTGGGGCAGTACCAGCAGGCAATCGAATTCTATCAGCAGTGGTTAACCATTGCACGAGAAATCGGCGATCGCTCAGGGGAAGGATTAAGCCTTAGTAACATTGGTATTTTACTAGAAAAACAAAACCAACCTGAAGTGGCTATTGTCTTTTTAAAGCAGTCTGTGAATACAACCGAATTAATTCGTCAAGATCTTCAAAGTTTATCGCGGGAGTTGCAGCAATCCTATACCGATACTGTTGCGGGTCGATATCGTCGTCTGGCGGATTTATTACTCTCTCAAGGACGCATTGCTGAAGCTCAACAGGTTTTAGAATTATTGAAGGTTGAAGAACTGCGAGAGTTTACCCGCAATACTAATATTCGAGAGTCTACCGAGCGGATTAGCCTGAATAATTTTGAGCAGAAAATTATTGATGAATACGGTACATTAATAGAGTTTGGAGCGAAAGTTTATGACTGCGAACGAAACCGATGTCAGCAATTACCCCAACTCAAAGAACAGCGACGCCTCCTTTCAGAACAATTTAATCAAAAAATAGACGAACAGATCGCCGTTATTCGAGAAAATCGCCAAACTGATGATAGTTTCTATGATCCGCGTTATCTCAATGAAACCGCCCGGGATATTGTGGAAGCGCAACCGGGAACGGTGTTAATTTATCCTTTGGTGTTAGAAGATAAACTCTGGATACTGTGGACAACTGCGGGAAATGTGGCGGGAAGCAAAGAGATTCCGGTGAGTCAGCAACAGCTAGGAAACATGGTGGTTAAATTTCGAGCGCTGTTAGATAATCCTAATTCAAATCTACAGGAATTACAGGCGACGGCTCAACAACTTTATCAATGGTTAATTCAACCGATAGAGTCTGAACTGACTCAAAATAAGATTGAACGGTTAGTTTTTGCTCAAGATCGGGTGACTCGTTATATTCCGATGGCGGCTTTACATGATGGCGAACAATATCTGATTCAACGTTACACCATTCATTCGATTTTGTCAGCCCAATTAACCGATATGAACGATAAACTTTCTCCGGGTATTGAAGAGAACTCGGTGTTGGCGTTGGGACTGTCTAATGGGGTTGCTGAGTTTGACCCGTTACCGAATGTTGAAACGGAATTGAATAACATTGTTCGCAGTGATGAAAGGGACTCGGAGGGAATTTATTTGGGTCAAAAATATCTCAATCAAGCTTTTACCTTTGATATTCTCACTCAAAATGTTGCCGGACATCGAATTTTACATATTGCGACTCACGGCAAATTTGAACCGGGAGTTCCCGAGAATTCTTTCATCGTTTTAGGAACGGGAGAACGTCTGACTATTCCCGAAATTAATAGTATTGGTTCGGAGTTAAAAGACGTTCATTTAGTGGTATTATCGGCTTGTGAAACGGCGTTGGGGGGGCCGGATGCGGAGGGGATTGAAATTGCCGGAATTAGTTCTTATTTCCTCCAAGCCCAACGTGCGAGTGCGGTAATGGCTTCACTTTGGTTAGTGAATGATCCGGCGACAAGTCGTTTAATGCAACAATTTTACAGTTATTTATCGTCAGGAAAAACTAAAGCAGAAGCGTTACAATTGGCTCAATTAAGTTTTCTAGATAATAATCCAAATTTAGCAGAAAATAGATCACGGACAGGTGATGCAACGATTGTTTTAGTTGATGACGAAACGGGATTACCTGTTGATGTTAGTAATAATCTCAGTCATCCTTATTATTGGGCAGCGTTTATTTTAATTGGCAATGGTTTATAAATATTATCTCAGTTCAATCAATAATATTTGTGTAGGGGCGGGTTCACAATTAATTGATGTTTTCCCACAGATAACTGATATAAACCCGCCCTCTTTCAGTCAGCCATCATGTAGGGGCGGGTTCACAATTAATTGATGTTTTCCCACAGATAACTGATATAAACCCGCCCTCAAGAGGTTGTTTTAAAAGTGTTATATGTGATCTCAAACAGCCCTGCTTTTAGGAGAGGGGTTGGGGGAGAGGTTTAGAACCCCCACCAACCTCCCCCTAAAAGGAGGAGGCCTAATTTCTTCTTAACCCCCACCAACCTCCCCCTAAAAGGAGGAGGCTAATTTCTTCTTAACCCCCACCAACCTCCCCCTAAAAGGAGGAGGCTAATTTCTTCTCCCCTCGCCATTAAACAATAGTCCCATTAGGGACACCTTTTCCCTCTCCTCGTAGGAGAGGGTAGGGAGAGGTGAAGAGGGGTTGGGGGAGAGGTTCTTAATACTCAAAACAAAGCTGATTAACAGTATCATTAATTAACGCTTTCAAGTCCTCAGAAGGAGACTCAATTGATAACACTTCTTGCCAAAATTCTGACCAAAGTTGTTGACGGGCAAAATAATCGGCTCGCTGTAAAATTGCCGCCTCTCCCGTGATATTTTTTGCCGCGAGTTCCTGTTGTAAATTCTGCAAACCTTGAGTGATATTATTCCGTTCTTCAGGAGTCATTATCCTAAACAAAATTGGACGATAATCCGTTGGCATCCGGGTAAACACCTGAAGTTCATAAATTTGATTGGGTTTTAATGGCTTTTCTACCGCAACTTGAGAGAGTTTAAACGGCGTTGAAGATGCGGTTTGAAAATTTAAGTTCACCTGATTTTTAGCAGAAATATCACGACTCCAAACAACCGTTCCGTTACCTTGTTCTCGAATTTCTACTTTCACAATATTTCCTGTCCAGGTAAAAATCGGACGTTCGTTCAAAACCTGTTCAACTTCTGAGATTTTATCGGGTGCAACTGCACAGAAACTCTCTCCTTTTCCGCCTCCTTCTTGTCCTCGTCTTTGGGGTTCGCTACTCGGAAGAAGTCTCCGCCAACGTTGTTCAGTATTTTTATTTTCTGCTAAAACATTCGGGATAAAAGAAACGCCGATAAAACTTGCAAAAATTGTTAAGCAAACAGACAAGCGAATCACAGACGAGAGAAGGTTTAATTTGGGTAGATTATTCATTGGTAAAACCCTGAAATTGTTCAAATTTTGAGAGTGTTTTAAGTCTTAAATGCGGTAACATATAGACCCAGATAATAGCAACGGGAATGATTATCGGAAATAACACAGAAGCTGAAAGATAAAGTAGTAAGCTGATTAATCCATAAAAAAATGTTCCTTCAGTTAGAAAAATTAAAACTTTTTTTGAAGAAGGTTCGTGCTGCTCGATAACAATATTAACTCCTTTGCTGATAAATGCAAACAACCACAAAACCCACAAATCAGGAATCGGAATAACGGGTTTTTGATTGAGAAAATGATGAAATAAATAAGCGTGAATTTCACCTCCTAAAATAATGTGACAAGCACGCCGAGGATAAGATTTATTTTGCCAATAACAAAACCCTGGCGGTGCAGGTAAATTATCCTCGCCAGCACTATTTAAGCCTGCATTGCTGTATCCTCCAGGGATAATAAAAATTACGGGTTGTTGAACTTGTTCCGGTTGAGTTGCGAGAAAATCTTGAGCAGAAATGCTTTTATAAACCTGTTTTTGGGGAATCGAAAAGTCTACAATGGGATGCAGCCAATATTGATGAAAACTGTAGGATATCATCGTTAATACTGAAGGACGCATCCACTTTGAAAATAGATTTTCAGTCAATTGAGTCGGATGTTTGGGTTGTAAATAGGGTTCAGATTGAGCAGAAATAGAACCTAAAGCTAATAGATAACTCAACGGAAAAGGACGTTCTTCATTTTCTAAGGGAAGCAGAGTAATATAACGACCATTTTCCCAAATTCGAGTATCTCCTTGCCAATTTATATCTGCAAATTTGGGTAATGTCCAGAGGCGTTCATCCTGTAAATTTCGGCTTGTGGCAAAGATATACAACGATTGAGAATTTTGTCGCGCTGCATTTAAGGATGCTTCTAATACCTCATCCTCTTGAGGTTGAACGGTTTTTAATACATAGTCAATCCCAACAACATCGGGGTTAATTTTGGCTGCATGGTTAATTAATTGAGCGAGATATTTTCGATTAATTAGAGGGTCGGGGAAACCCACTTCAGTTAGGGAAAGGTCATCAATTTTGACCAATAAAATAGAAGGGGTTATTGATGGAACTTGTCCAGTGATATCCCGATAAACAGCTTGAATTTTAACCCGTTGTTCGAGTAAATGATACTGAACAGGTAATTGCAAACTTAAAACAGATAACGTTGCTAAAGCGATAACTTCATGCCATTTTGGTTGTAGAAGTTGCCTAATAAAATGTTTCCATCCCGTCGGTTGAAGCCGAAAAAATTGAGTGTTGGGATAGCAAAATAGGGAAGGAATTAAAGAAGCCGAAGGATAGGTAAAAGATTTCTCGATATTGAGAAAGTTACAAACTGCAATTAAAGATTCCTGAACATCTTTATATTCAGCCAAATTTTGCAAAAATTGTAACAGAAATTCCCCAGCAACTTGATTGTGAATGGGTTCCCGCATGACGGCGACTTGACTCAATCCTAAGTTAATCAAAGTCTCAGCAATTTTTAAGCCATTGCAGGAATTAAACAAAGCAAATTTCAATCCATTATTCTTGGCAATTTCTAACTGATGGCTAATATCTTTGATGTGTAAAAACTCTCCGGGTGCAATTCCTAATTCTCCTCCTGTCAAGTTAGTTTCATTGCTATGTCCTGCAAAAAATAACACATCCCAACCCTTTTCATCGGTAATGGCTTGTTTAATTTCTGTTTCCAAGTCTGAGATAGATTTTCCCGGTTCCCAACCCACTTTTTTAACCGTTGCTAGGGGTTTCAGTTTGTTTTGCAGCGTGAGGAAATCTTGCTGAAAATTCAGACGACCATCTTGACCAATAATCGCTAAAATTCGAGGTTGAGAACGTTTAACCGTTAGAGTCGGATGGGATGTAAAATTGTTGGGAATTCGAGTAATATTGAGTTGAGCAGTTGTCGCCATTTCAACGCCAATTTCCCAAGATTCCCAAGGTAATTTTGCCAGTTCTGTTGAACCACAGATTAAGCCGAGATTAATCTTTTGTTGAGAGGAATATTTTCGACAAATATCAGAAATCTTGACTCTAATTTCATGTAATTTCTGGCTGCGTAACCATTCATTAAACTCATAGAGCAGATGAGTTTCGGTGTCAACTAAACGAGCTTTCCAGTCTGTTACTGGAGGTTGTATTGTCCCACTTCCGGCGGATTTTCCTCGCAAATTGCTGTCTGTAACGTCTGGGTTAAAGGAAGGTTGAGTCTGATAGTAGTTGATGTAGGCTTGACGCCAATCTTGATAGAAAACCATCAACGTTTGAGGAAAGGTAACCTGGGAGGAGAGGCGTTTTCCCTGCTCCCAAGTTAATTCAAATAAACAAGATTGTTCGATGTGTTGAACGGACAATTGCAGCATGATAGTTTGGCTTTAAACTAACGAATAAAAGTGAATGGGGGTAAAGTAATTGCAGTTCCATTCGGAAAATTTATCGTCACAGAAAACTGTTCATTATAATCCCCAATGACTTGAGCGTAAATATACGCTTTACTGGGGTTCGTTAAAACAGGTTCTTCTAGCAAGTTCAACTCATCTCTAACCCTTAATTGAGTTCCCACAGGTAAACTTGAACTGGGTTGAGAGGTCAGCAACAGTAATAGCGTCCATTCGGGGGAATAACTATTAGGATTAATTTGCCAAGTTGTTGCATATAAACGCATAGCAACTTCACCCCAAACAAACTCTTTACAAGCGGTTCTCGCTTCAAAAGGAACTACAACTTTAGGGTCTTGCTTTCTTAACGCATTAACAGCCTCGCTAAACAACTCCATTGGGCTTCTTGCATCTCGAAATTCTGAACTGTAAGATAGAGGAGGAAGTAACATCCAAGATAGGTCTTGGGCGATTTTATCTAACTGATTGTTTAACCAATTGGCAACATTTAAAACGGGTTTAACGGCTTGATATAATTGTTGTTTACTGCTAACAGGTTCGGGTTCAAAACACCGCAAATACAGCAATAATTTATCGGGTTTTAATTCAAACCAATCTGTTGAAAGTAACGCTAGTTCATCATCAATAATTATTGGGGTTTGTTGGCTGAGTTGTGTTGAAGTTAAATATCCCAACACGGAAACATTAACCTGTTCTTCAGCATCTTCTAACACAGGTAAATCTTCGATAACTTCCACTAAAACATACAATTGAGAGGCGTTTATCTCGTTTTCTAAGAGAACTCTGGGAACACAAACTTCAGAATTCGTCGAACTATCGGTAACAATTAAATTCAGTCTGAAGTTGTCAACTTGAACCTGATTAACAGATAGACTAGATAGCTGAATATCATGCTCTATTGTAAACTCTGGGGCGCGTAGCCGCAACCATTCAACTATTCCTAATTTAGCAAGAATATTCAGATAAACTTGCCATTGTTGGCGGGGACGAGTTGCTAATTTTTTGCTCATTTCTGCTGCTAAATTTACCTGTTCTAAGGTCAGAGAAATACTATCTTCAGCGAAATATTTTCCGAAATTTAAGGGGTTAGATTCCATCATTGTGTTTTTCATGGCTGTTGTTTCCAATTCTAAGTTTATAGGTTGAACTTCAAAACTCAAGATGACGACAGAGACGGCGAAAAAATAAGCTATCGCGGGAACAATTGGGAGTCATCGTATCTCGTTGGGCTTCTTCCATCATTCGGTCAATTTCTGCGGCTAAAGCCTGTTCTAGACGTTCCAATTTAACGAGATTATTATAGTAACGGGCGAGTTGAATAACTTGGTCTTTCAAGGTACTGAGTAACCGTTGTTGGATATCTTCTCGCAGCGTTTTTAGCTGCAACAAACGAGTCACATTATCTTGTCGTTTTAACCCGATTTCTCTGGCAATTTCACTCATGCTTTGACCCTGGCAATATAACTGTAACCCTTGAATAAACGTTTTATCTTTTGGGGGTTTGCGCTTTTTAAAGTAACTCAAACGTTCTTGCAACACTTGTACAATGGCTTCGTCAAGTTTAGTAATAAGTAATTGACGATAACGTTGCAAACACTCCTCCATTTCTCTCTCGGTTTCATCGTTAGTAGATAAAGGTATATTATCTTGAATTTCTTCTTTTTTAGGGTGACGCGATCGCCTAATTAATTCGGCAAGAGATTCTAACTCTTCTAATAGGTCATCATAAGTAAAACCTGTGATTCCCTTTTCTTCTAAATCGGCGATAATTCTGTTTAACTGTTCGGGCGTTGGAGGTTGACAGCGAGAACGAGAACGGGTGAGGTTTTGTTGTAAGCGATCGCTCAAATAAACCGTTTGATAACTGTCTAAAATTTCCCTTGCTTTTTGAGCTGGAGTTGAGTTATAATTGTAGAATTCAGTTAGTAACCGTTCTAACTGTTGAGGATAGTAATTATTGAGAAGTGACCAGTCACTTTCTAGATAAATTCCGCATTCCTCCAGAAACATCTGCAATTCCCCATGAGATCTCACCAGTCTTGCAGTCCAAGTGCTAAGTTGACCTTTTTCTGGGTTAAAGGTTTGGAGAATTTTGTCGGCGAGGGATTCATATTGTGTATTAAGTTGCAAGTGGAAACGCTGAAGCAATTTAACATCATCGAGAACAAATGGAAGCAAATCTATTTGATTAAAACCGCCCTTTTCTCCAAACCGTCTCGCCAATTCTAAACAAGTTTGATCGATTTGCTGAGAAATAAAACACCGCAAACACAGTTCAGCTTGTCCTTGAGTTTCTGAAGCCATCAAACCCACTAATTTTCGTTGAATAGCGGCGTCTGGAACATCCTGTTTATCTATCCATTCAGGAAACTGTTGTTGAAAGAAAGCTTTAGCAGATGAAATTTCTTCCACCCGACGTTTACCGCCTCCGTCCAACCTCACCCAACACCAATATCGCAGCGTAGAACCCATGATAGTATAAAATAACCTCCAAACTTATCCTATCTGTTCTGACATATTCTGAGGCTACGGAACTTATGCAGTTTTAGGTGTTCCGATGCTAATTAATCTTTTGATAATCTGAATAACGGTATAAAGTTGGTTATCTCGGCGGGTAGAGAGAGTAAACTTATCAGATAAATCGTACTGTTTTTGTTGACTATCCAACTTCACAAATAGAAAATCCTCCCCGTAAGTTACAATAGCTTTATTGAACTGTGAGATCAAGTCATGCCTGAATTAAAGATTAACATTAGTGAAACGACTCATAAAACCCTGCTAACATTGGCAGAAACATCGGGCAAAAGCCTTCAGACTATTTTAGAGCAAGCAGTTGAAAACTATCGTCGATCTGTTTTTATCATGGAAGCTAATCAAGCGTTTACTGCTTTGAGAGAGAACGAGACATTGTGGCAAGAAGAACTTGCTGAAAGGCAGGAATGGGAACAAACTTTAGCAGATGGAGTAGCAGTAGGTTGGGTTGAAGAATAAAACCCAACAACTGATAGAATATTAATTAACTAAAAACCCTCCATTGATCGCCAATCGCCAGTTTTGTAGGTTGGGTTGAAGTATGAAACCCAACAACCAATTTAATAGTTATTAATTTTTTCGGTTGTGTTGAATTATGAAACCCAACAACAGATTTAATAGTGATTAATTTTTTCGGTTGAGTTTAACCATGAAACCCAATAACTGATAGAATATTAATTAACTAAAAACGTTCCATCGATCGCCAATCCCCAGTAAAAATAAAAGATGCCCAATAAAAAGGATGTTCATAAAAAGGCTCTTCTAACAAATCTAACTGAATTTGACGCATGGCAATAGAACGCCCTTCCCCCCTTTTGATGCGCTCATAATACAACGAAATTAACTCACTGGTACCATAATCATCCACCTGCCATAAACTCATTAATTGACTCTCCGCCCCCGACTTCACAAACGCCCGACGCAACCCATAAACCCCCTCTCCATTTGCAAGGGAACCCAACCCCGTTTCACAAGCCGATAACACCACCAATTTCGTCCCATAAAGCCTCAGTCTCGTCACTTCCGACGCCGTTAATACCCCATCCTCCTCACCGCTTTGACGAACATTAAACCCCGCCAACGCCAACCCGGAACGCAAGAGGGGGTTTTCTGTGTTGCGGGGAGTCGGTTTACAGTCGGGTAGAAAATCGGGGTTCGGAATAAAAATAATCGTCCCTTCCCGGAGACTGCGAGTTCCAGTGGTGGGAATACAGTCAATATCTTCCAAAAAGAAACCGTGAGTGGCAAGATGAAGAATCAGGGGCGCTTGCAGTTCATTCAGTAGGTTTTCCGTCGCCTGTGAACCCGTGAACAGTTGTAAATTGGGAATCAGGGGTAGGATGGTGTCGGCTTCCAGTTGGGTGCCTTCTAGGGGGCTAAACGTCAGGGTCGCTAAATCTGTAGACCGTTGGTTTGACCTCATCCCCGACTCTTTTCTATTAGCGCTCGCTTGTATACACCCGTTTTTTCTGCCCCCTAAATCCCCGCCCCCTAAATCCCCCGCCCCCGTGACCCCAAATTCTGGGGGTATTTCTGGGGGACTTTGAACTCTATTTCCCCCCAAAGTTGGGGGGCTAGGGGGGCTAAATCCCAAAGTTGGGGGGACAAAGGGGGGCAAGCT